>JBOGGK010000604.1:0-4088 GCA_050744045.1 Acidimicrobiales bacterium
TCTTTCAGGAGTCCAACATCGTCGACAAGCGCATCACGCCGCGCTGGGTCAATTACGAGCGGGTGGACACGGCCCTCGGTTCGGTGGTGACGGTCGTGGGGGCCGCTGCCATCGTCGTCACGTGCGCCTTCGCCTTCGCCCACACCCGTTTCTCCGGGCACTTCACCGATGCCGGGGGCGTGGCGCAGGCGCTGGGGCGCGAGTTGGGCCGGGTCGGCGGCACCCTGTACGCCGTCGTGCTGCTCAACGCCTCGATCATCGGGGCGGCGGCCGTGACTCTGGGCACCGCTTACGCCTTCGGGGACTTCTTCGGCGCCCACCACTCGTTGCACCGCAGCTTCTTCCAGGCTAAGGGCTTCTACGCCAATTTCGCCGGGCTGGTAGCTCTCGCTGCAGCTATCGTGCTCATCCCCCACGCCCCGCTCGGTCTCATCACTGTGGTAGTACAGGCCCTGGCCGGTGTGCTGCTGCCGTCAGCATCGGTGTTCTTGCTCCTGCTCTGCAACGACCGTGAGGTGCTCGGCCCCTGGGTCAACCGGCCCTGGCTCAACGGCCTGGCTGCGCTCATAATCGGCCTTCTCTTGATGATGTCCCTGATCCTGGTGGCCACGACCGTGTCTTCCGCCGTCAACGTCGGGCTGCTGAGCGCGGCGCTGGCGGGAGCGCTCGTCCTGGCCCTCGGCGGGGCCGGTGGGCACTGGTTGGCCCGCCGGCCGAGGCCCACCGGGGACCAAGAGCCTCCCGGGCGGTCCGGGCGGGACACTTGGCGCATGCCGCCGCTGGCGTTGTTGGGGCGGCCCCCCTGGTCACGAGGGCGTGCACTGGCGATGTGGGCGCTTCGGGTGTACCTCGTCATCGCCGTGATGCTTTTGGTGGTAAAAGCCGTAGAGCTCGGGCACTTGCACTGAGCCGCGGCCCGGGGAGGCAAGACGGCCATTGCCGTGGCTCCTGGCCCCTATGCTCGTGACCTGTGCAGAAGACCAGGATGGCGAGCTATGACCGGATCCTCACCGTCCCGAACGCCTTGACCGCGCTGCGCCTCGCATGTCTGCCGGCCTTCGTGGCGCTGCTGGCCCAGCCGCGACAGCGGGGCCGGCTGGCGTCCGGCTGCCTGCTCGGAGCCCTCGGGATCACCGATGGTTTGGACGGCTATATAGCGCGGCATTTCGACCAGGTGAGCGCGTTGGGCACGGTGGCTGACCCACTCGTGGACCGGGCGCTGGTGTTCACTGCGGTGACCGGCACCCTCGCCATCGGAGCGGTACCAAGGTGGTTGGTGGGCTTGATGCTGGCGAGGGAAACAGCCGTAGCCGGCGGAGCGGCGGCAATTGCCCTGGCCGGGGGCCGCCGGGTGGAAGTCAGCTGGGCGGGCAAGGCCGGCACCTTCGGGATGATGGTGGCGCTGCCGCTCTTCATCATGGGCAAATCGCCTTTCCGGTGGCGGAGGCAAGCGGGGGTGGTCGCCTGGTTGGCTGCTGCCGGCGGCCAGATCTTTGGCTGGGGCGCGGTAGCCGGCTACGTGCCAGAAGCACTTGCGTCAGTCTCGGCCCGCGGATGACGCAGGGTTGACAGTTGCCACTACGTCCGCGTGGTCGTGGACCGCGCCGTGGGGAGGCGGGGCGGCCACGAGGGGGCGGAAGCGCGAGGACGCGAGGTGCCAGATTGGCGCGGGAAGTACCCCTACCGCCGGGGCCAGCCAAGGGCTACCACCGACAAAAGCAAAGCTACCGTCGACAGAAACAGGGCTACTGTCGACAGAAACAGGGCTACTGTCGACAGAAGCAGAAAACCCCCCTCTTCTGCCGGGGGCTTTTGTAACTTTACGCGCGGATGGTCACGAGTGTTCTGCTGTTATCGACGCTATACGCGCGGAAGTCTACAAAAACTCTCGCCCGGCTATGCGGAAACGTAGCTAAGTGGTCAAAAGCTCCCTCGGATCTGGGGGTGATTTTTGCAGTTGTGCACACCCGGAGCTCGGTGACCGCAATGTGGATGCGATGCCGGCTCGGGCGGCCATGACGGGAGCCGGGCTAGCAGGGGCCAGCACGGGATCCCAGGGCTAGCACGGGTTCGGAGAGGCTAGAAAGGGCTAGCACTTGGCCGAGACTGGCACGACCGCGGTGCTGGTGGGGCTAGCACCGGGCTAGCACGGGCTAGCATCATCGTGGCCTGGTGGTGAAGGTGCCCGACAAGGAGCTGTCGCTCGCCTCCGGGGCCGGGACGGAGGTGGCGGTGCCTTCGCCGGGTTGCGAAACCCGCCAGTGACGGCGACGATGCCCGGGACCTGCTCTGGCGGAAGGTGCTTCAGCGGTCTTCGCCGTGCTGACGTTGACCCAGCGAGGTGCTGCCGGCTCCGGGATACCCTGATGGCCGCTAAGAGTGGCGGACGCCCAGGCGGCGGAAACGCCCGAGGTTCACGAACCCGCCCCAATCTCCCGGAAGGTAGCGCAACGTCCCAACGCCACCAGGCGCAACCGAACGCGCCGGTCGCCGTCCGAGGCCGGGCCCTCCCGGGGGCGGCGTTGCATGGAGGTGGCCGACGCCACCTGCTGCCGGGCGGGAGGAGCAGGGGTCGTCGGACAAGTGCTGCTCGGGGGCTCAGGGCCAGCCGAGGCGGAGAACTTTCGGCTCCGAGCCCTACCACCGGGCCCGGAAGACCGGTATGGTCTCCAGCGTGAACGTACCCGAAGATCTCCGCTACAGCGCCGACCACGAGTGGGCACGCCAGGAAGGTGCCCGGGTCAGGGTCGGCATCACCGACTACGCTCAGGACGCCCTGGGTGACATCGTTTACGTGCAGCTGCCGGCGCCGGGGGGGCCGGCAACGGCAGGGCAGTCCCTCTGCGAGTTAGAATCCACGAAGTCTGTGTCGGATGTCTACGCCCCGCTCGACGGCACGGTGGTAGAGGTGAACAGCGAGCTCGTAGATGCGCCCCAGCACGTTAACGAAGACCCATATGGCGAGGGTTGGATCTGCGTCATCGAGCCGTCTACCCCCGACGCGTTCGACGCCATGATGGGTGCCGAGGACTACCGGAAGCTCATTGAGGGTTAGAGGGGCCTTTTGTTCTGCAACCGCTGCGGCCACCGCAACCCCCCGGGAGCCAATTTCTGCTCCTCTTGCGGCGCGCCGCTCGATCGGAGGAGCGCCGACCATGACCCGACCACCACTGCGCTGCCGGCCGTGGCCTTTACGCATGGGGATGCGACCGGTGAACAGGTGGCGCTCGACGCGGGCGACCTCCTCTACGGGGTGCCACCGGGTGGAGCCGTCCTCGTGGTCACGCGCGGTCCTAACGAAGGCTCCCGCTTCGTTCTCAGCCCGGACGAGCCGGTCGTGGTGACCCTCGGGCGGCACCCCGACAGCGATATCTTCCTCGACGACATCACGGTTTCCCGCCGGCACGCTGAAGTGCACCGCGGGGAAGGCGCTTACTGGGCCCACGACGTGGGTTCGCTCAACGGGACCTATTTGAACCGTCAGAGCATCGATGACGCCCGACTGTCCGGCGGTGACGAGCTCCAAGTGGGCAAGTTCCGCTTGCTCTTCTTAGCTCCTGCCGGTGCGCCGTCCGTTCCTCCCGTGCCCGGCGCGGGCCAGCCTGCGGGCCAGGCCTGAGGCGTCAGGGTTGCCAGGCTGAGCCGTGGCGAACCGCTCCCACCTTTCGATAGGAGAGGTCCTTTCGCTCCTTCACGAAGAGTTCCCAGACGTAACAATCTCGAAGATCCGTTTCCTGGAGGGCCAAGGGCTGGTCGACCCCGAGCGCACGCCCTCCGGCTACCGCAAGTTCTACGAAACTGACATCGAACGCCTCAGGTGGGTCTTGCGCCAGCAGAGGGACGCCTTCTTGCCCCTCAAGGTGATAAAGGGTCGTTTGGACGAGCGGGTCAGCCCATCGACGGCACCCTCCGCCCCAATCGACGACCCGAGCGACCGGCCGGCCCGGCGGTTCGAGGCTGTGCCATCGAGCGGCGCGGGCCCCGGTGGTGCGGGCCCCGGCGCCCGGGGCGGCCGCCGGCACGACGACGAGGCCAAAGAAGGCGCCGGGGCGACGGGCCTCGAGCACCGAGATGGGGGTGACCAGCAG
>JBOGGK010000605.1:0-17675 GCA_050744045.1 Acidimicrobiales bacterium
CCGAGACTTTTCTGCAACCTTATAAGAAAGCCTTGACCGGGCCGCTCCCGCCGGCGTACGATCTCCGAGGGGTGGCGCTACCACTTTCCGGCCGGCTCGAGGTCTTGGGTCGGGTGGGGGCCGCTAGCAGGGAGCTGGCGGCCCCGGTGGTGGTGCCCTAAATTTGTCTTCGGAGCGCCGGCAGCGACAGCGCAGTCGCACCACCGTTGGACAGCAGGTCGTCCACCACCAGCATGGACGCGCCCACAGCGACCGCTTCTGCACCCAACTGGGCTACCTCGACGTCCACCCGGCTGGCGGTGTACTCGAGGGCCTGGGACCGGACGGTCCGGCGGATCTGGTCAAGCAGCGCTGGCCCGAGCTTGACCCCGATCCAGCCGCCCAGGATCACCTTCTCGGGGTTGAACAGGTTGACCAGGTTGGCTGCGCCGATGCCGACATAGGTGGCCACCTGCTCCAGAGCGCCCGCCGACGCCACGTTGGAGGAGGCTGCCTCCAAGAAGCGGTCGGCCCATTCTTCCGAGTCGGGGTCCGACAACTGGGACGCTCCGGGGTCCGTCCGGTACCACTCTGCCAGGAGCGCCCTCGCCCCGATGTAGGCCTCGACACAGCCGGCGGCACCGCACCGGCAAGGCTTGCCACCAGCGACGATGGCCGTGTGGCCCCATTCGCCGGCGCTGGAGGTGGCGCCGCGGTACATAGTGCCATTGGTGAAGATCGCGGCGCCGGCTCCGGTGCCCCACAGGACCACGACGGCATGGTCGGTGCCGCGCCCGGCACCCATCCACATCTCTGCCTGGCCGAGCGCCTTGGCACCGTTGTCGGCGAAAACTGGTACCCCGAGGCGTCGGGTGATAGCTGGGCCTAGAGTTACGTCGCGCCAGCCGATGTTGGGGGCGTGCACGTGCAACTGGCCGCCGTGGTAGCCCACGATGCCGGGCATGGCCATACCCACCCCGAGCAGGCGCCGGCCTTCCCCATCGAACTGGGCCCGCAGCTTCTCGACAGCCAGGACGATCTCTTCGAGGATCACTGACGCTTCGTGATGCTGGGGGTGGAGGCTGACCTCGGCCGCCCCCACCACCTTCATGTCCATAGCGAACGCTTCCACCCGGATCCGGGTCTCGCCCACTTCGACCCCCACCACCGCCCCGAAATCGGGGTTCACCTGGAGCAGGACACGAGGGCGGCCCCCGTCGGAGTCCTCCAGGCCGACCTCGCAGATGACCCCCTCGCGCAGCAGCGCGGCGGTCACATTGGTGATGCTGCCGCTGCTCAAGCCGGTGAGCTGGGCCAGGACGACGCGGTTGAGCGGCCCTTCCAGGAAGAGGCGCCTCAGCACCACGGCGCGGTTGACCCGGCGCAGGTCCCGTACCGTCGCTCTGGTCCGGGCAGGTAAGGTTCCTCCTGGCACTTCGTTCAGACCTTAGTTGATGGCGGTTCGACGGCCGGGCTCGGCCGGCGGTCGGGGGGGCGGGCGACGTTGACGGTGGTTGCCGGCCAGCGCCGCGGCCCCGACCACGGGGCCGGCACGGCGTCGATCCGGGAAGCGATCGTGTAGGCAAGGCGCTCGTAGTTGACCCGCCAGCCCCTGAAGTGAGGCCAGGCCTCGGCCGCCTCCCGCTCCAACGGGAAGCCGACTGCTTTCAGCTGCTCGACCGCGGCCTCGAACTCCTCGAAGCGCAGTTCGATGGGCGAGTCGGGGTCGGGGTCGGGGTCCACCCGCAGGCCGAGGGCGGCCCCTATCTCCCTCAATGCCGTGAAGCCCATCCGGATGGCGCGCCGAGGCTCGATCCGCTCGCGGCTCGGGGAAACGGCCAGCAGCATCGCTGCGGAGTCCATCACGGCGAGCAGCCCGACAAGCCACGAATTGAAGGCCTGGGGGGAGCGGAAACGGACCAGGACCGGGTAGTTGGAGTGGCTCTCGGCCACGTCTGCCGCCCAACGTTCCCACAGGACGTAGAAGTCGGGCAAGTCGTCGCTCAAGGCGGTGACGCCATAGCGAGTGCGCAACAACAGCTCCGGTCCCCACGGCGGCATACCCGCCCGGGCCGCCAACAATGTCACCTCGGTCTCGCGGCGGTTGAAGGCAGAATAAAGAGTAGGCAGATAGGCGATCTGGAGAGCCACGACCACTATGCCGGTCGCCGCCGCAGCGACATCGACTGCGGTAACGGGCCCAGTCGAGGTGTGCAGGAACCCGAGCGTGAACAGCGAGCTGCCCGCCTGGGACAGAGCGGGCCCGAAGCCGTGCACTTCGGGCCACAAGATCAGCGAATAAGCAAGCTCGTAGGCCAGCAACCAGGTGGCCAGCTGCACCAGCAGGACCACCGCGCCCTGAGCGGCCAGCACCTGGTCCTTCGCTTGGTAGTCCCGCAGCCGGCGGACGAGCACCAAGAAAACAGCGTCTACGGCGGAGTCGACGGCATGGGACAGCATTGTCAGCCGTCCCCTCGGGATCACGAGCGCTCGCACGATGTTGGAGGTGACACCCGCCACTATTACAAGCCCGGCAAAAACCCGGAGCGCGATCAAGACGTCCACAGCCCAAGTCTGTCTCGGCTGGCGGTCCCGGGCACGGATTGCCGGCTCGGCGCTCAGGCGAAGACCTGGCCCCTGATGCAGGTAACGGTCTGGCCGCCGACCCAGACCTCCCCGTCGTCGCCGCAGTCGACGTGGACGCGGCCTCTGCGGCCGAGAGCGGTGCCTTGCGAGACCATGTATGGGGGCCTTATGCGCCCACTGCCCACCAACCACTGCGCCAGCGACGCGTTCAGGCTGCCGGTAACCGGGTCCTCAACGATGACGCCGTCTTTGGGGAAAAAAGCACGCACTTCGTATGCGGCCGCCTCGCCTTGGTCGTAGAAGCCGACGGCACCGACGGGACGGTCCACCGTGCCTGGGTGCAGCGCCAGCACCGAAGCGGCGTCCTCCAGCAGGAGAGCCACCCACCCGGGGCCGTTGTCCACCCACTGGGCCTCGACGACCTCGGCCTCTCCTATCCCGAGCCCCGACGCCAGTTCGGCTACCAGGTCGGTTTCGACGGGGCCTGACCGTTGGAGCGGCGGTGCCTCGAAAGCCAACCCGTAAGCGGACCTACGGACGGTGACGAGGCCGGCGCCGCATTCCTGCACGACCGAAGCTCTTTCCTTGCCCGCCCCGGTATGGGCCATCCAGGCGTGGGCGGTACCGAGGGTGGGGTGCCCGGCAAAGGGGAGCTCGCCCATGGGGGAGAATATGCGCGCCAGGTAATCCGCCCCAGGGTCGGTGGGGGCGAGCACGAACGTGGTCTCTGACAGGTTGGCCCACGAGGTCAGCTGTTGCATCTCGTCGCCACTCAGCCCTTGCGCCTCGAGCACGACCCCGAGCGGGTTGCCAGCGTACGGTGCGGCACCGAACACGTCCACCTGCACGAAGGCCCGCGCCCGCGCCACCTGCTGGTTTCACCCCTTACCCTTGCTGCCCTGCTTATGCAGCAAAGTCGAGATCCTCTGGTGGCTCACCCCGAAGCGCCTCGAGATCGTCCCCACCTTTTCACCTTCTTCTGCCAATTGGCGGACCAGTACGCTGCGCAAGGCACTGGCGGCGGCAACAAGCTGCCTCGCCATCACCTCTGCCAAACGGAAGATGGCCTGGGGACGGCCTGAGCTCATCAGAGCGCCCGCCGTCGCCCCCTGGGCCCGTTCGGCGCTGGCTTCACGGGACTCCCTCGCCAGTTCGAGGCTGTCTTTGGCGGCCTTTTCGGCTGTTTCGGCCACCTTGTCCAGGGTGCCGGCCACGGGGTCGTCGGGGCCTGGTTGCTCGCCCACCGTCAGCCCGCTACGTGCCCTGGCGCCCGCTCCCCCCGTGAGCCGTCCCTGCCGTCTTGCAACCCAGGGTTGCGAGGTGCGTTTCGTGGGTACTCAGGAGAGGTGAGCCTCCAAGGGGATGGGGCTTGCGTTCTCCGGCTGTCTGGAGTCAACGTGGAACGGGATTATAGCAAGGCGGGCCAAAGGCCGTTCACGGAGGTGTACGGCTCGGTCCGTGACGCCCGGGCGGCGGTCTACTCCCTCGACCTCCCGGACGACCTGGCCGAACGCGCCGCTCTCGTGGTCACCGAGCTGGCGGCGAACGCCTTGCTGCATGCCGGCGGCATGCTCTATGCCCGCCTCTGGTACGGCGGCGCCGGGGTACGGGTGGAAGTGGCAGACCCGTCCGAGGCGCGGCCCGAACTGGCCGACGACGGCGCCACGAGCGGGCGGGGCTTGCGTATCGTCAGCGCCATGGCCACCTCCTGGGGAACTGATCTCCGGCCCGGGGGGAAGGTGGTCTGGGCCGAGCTCGAGTAGTGCCCAGGTGCGGCGGCTGGAGCCCTTGGCCGCAAACCTACGTAATTTACTTCGACATCGCCGCCGTCTCCAGGAGCTTTGGTGGGTCCTTGACGCGCCCGGCCATCGCTGTGGTCGATTGCTTGCAGAAATCACAAGGAACCGACCAGTTCGCTTCCCCCGCCGGCCGCCACGCAGGCAAGGCCCCACCGCCCGGCGTGCGGCCGCGGCGGCCATAATTTCGCCTGCGCCTGCGTCTGGGCTGCATCATCGGCGTTTCCCCCGTTTTTGCCGGTTCCTGCTCGGTCGGTTCCGCGGGCCGGGCTCCAGGCGCAAGCGGACGACACCGGGCATGGGGAGCTCGACCTCGACCTCGGTGGCACCACCGCTCACCTCGAGGCCCCGCAGCGCTTCTTCGTCCAAGTGGTCGGCGGCCCGCAGGTGCTCCCATTCGGCCCTGTCGGGCCACGCTTTGTCATCACCGAAGTGGCTGTACACATTGGAGCTCTCTTGGTCGATGCGGGCCAGGGTGGCCCGGTAACGACTACCTTCCAGGCCCCTCACACAGATCCGGACGGTGCGGTGCAGGGCGGGGACGCCGAGGGAGTTGGCCGCGTTCCACCCCCCATCCCAGACCAGGATGTCGACGCACCCGTCTGTTGCCCGGCTCGCCCAGGCGTCGACCAGCCCGCCGGCGCCGTCGCCGGAGACCTCCACCGAGACCAGCTCGTCGCCCATCTCGTTCGCCATTCGCTGCGCCCAGAAACGAGGCTTGCGCAAGTTGCCCACCGTCAGGAGGCCGAAACCGTTGTGGAAGAGCCGCTCTGGGCGGCCCAGCTCTTCGAAGTGGTCGCTCACCACCCAGTAGGCGACGGCGTCGGCCCGGTCCTGGGCCGACTTGTAGCCACGCAATATGAAGGGGGCGTCGAAGGCGGTGCCGTGGACGGCGTCGAAATGCCCCGAGCCGACGCCCCATTCGGTCCACCAAATCTCCGCTCGGTCGAGGCCGTGGCGGTGCAGCGCCGGTCGCAGGTCGATGGGCACGTTGCCGTAGGTGTGAGTGGAGACGAAATCGACCGGCGCCCCCCTGCGTTCGGCGAAGGCAGCGAAGTCTTCGACCCACTCCGCCGCGGCCGTGGCCGGGCCCCCGACCCGCAACCGGCTGTCCGCACTTTTCACCGCCCGGGCCGCCGTTTCGTAGAGCCGGAAGTACCCAGCCTGGTCACCGGTCCAGAAAACGCTGAGGTTGGGCTCGTTCCAGACTTCGAAGCCCCATTGTGCCACCTCGTTGGCCCCGTAGCGCTCGACCAGGTGGGCGGCGAGGTGGCCGTTGAGCTCGCCCCAAACTTCCCAGTCCCGGGGCGGGGAAATGTAGGCGCGGTAGGTGAACACCGTCGCCCCGGTGTCGCTGGCGAGGTCGCGCGGCATGAAGGAGAGCTCCACGACGGGGCGGAGCCCGGCGCCGACGACCCGGTCGAGCACCCGGTCCACGCCCTCGAACGAGAAGCGGGGGCGCTTGCCCTGCCAGGAGAAGACGCCGAGGTCGTCGTGGAAAATGGCATGAGCGCGCACCATCTTGACGCCGAGCTCTTCGCTGGCAATGGCCAGGGCGGCCAGGAACTCGGTGCCCACATCGTTACCGAAACCGTCCCGGCCCTGGTCGAGCTGGCTCAGGCGCTCCGAGCCGACCATTTGCCACAGCCTTTTCAACCGGCCGGTCGTAGTGGCCGCGTCGACCGCCACGACGAGTGCCTCGGGCCCGTCCTGGGTGGTCGCCGGGGGGAGGGGCTCGGCCTGCACCGGCTCTGAGATGGCGCCGGTAGGTGCGCGGCCTCCTCCCGTCGTGGGGGCCACGGTGTAGGTGTAGCAGCAGCCGAGCTCCACGTCGGTGTCGACATAGGGGGGAGCCGGCACGGCGAGGACGTCGCTGCCCCCGTGGTCGAGGGGTTCGAACGGCCCGTCAGGGTGGGGGCCACGGCTCACCACATAGCCGGCGGCGCCCTCGACGGGTTCCCAGCGCAAGGTGACCTGGGCCACTCCCGGCTCAGCCGAAAGCCCCCGGGGCGCCGGCAGCCCGGGGGCCCCCTCGGGGGATCCCTGCGAACGCTCTCCCACTCGCTGCTCCCAGTCCTTCCGGGCAGCCTCGGCCGGCGCCCTGCTCATCGTTTGTCTCCTGCCGGCCACGGCGCGGGCAGCCCGGCGGCGCAGCCGCAGCTCTTTCTTATCACCAAGGTGGTCGGCAACACGGCCGTGCGAGGCGGTCGCGATGGGGCAGCCGGGGCCGGGCCGACGAATCGGGCGGCCGCCTGCCCGAGCCGTGCGAGCAGCATGGATATACAGGTCGCCCCGAGCTCGCGCATCGGCTGGTGGACGGTCGTGAGCGGGGGCAGGCAAAAGCGCGACAGCTGGACGCCGTCGAAGCCGGTGACGGCGACCTGGCCGGCCACGCCCACGCCGGCGGCGGCCAAGGAGGAGACCAGGCCCACCGCCATCTGGTCGTTGGCGGCCACCGCGGCCCGGAGCAGCTCCTTGGCAGCGAGGATCTCGGCGGCCAAGCGCCTGCCGCCGGCCTCGGAGAAGTCGGCGCGGAGAGCCGGTCTCGGCGGCCTGGGCAGGCCGGCGGCGGCGGCGAGAGCCTGGCGGAACCCGGCGAAGCGGGCCTGGCTGTAGGGGGAGCCCGGGGGACCGCCGGCGAAGACGACGTCGCGGTATCCATGCACGTTGAGCAGGTGCTCCGTCATCGCCCGGCGGCCGCCCGAGCTGTTTTTTCCGCCCCCCTCACGACCTGGTCGGCGTAGAGCGGGGTTTCCTGGCCCTGTTCGGCGCCGAGGTCGTCGAGGTCGGGCAGGAGCAAACCGATGACCCCGTGGCGGTTCGTGGCCAGGCCGCGCGCCGAGCCGTTCGGCACGTAGCCAAGGGCATCCACCGCGTCCAGGACCCGCCGGCGGTTGGCCGGTGATACGCCGGGCTTGCCGTCCAGCGCCCGGGACACCGATGCCGGGGACACCCCGGCCTCCCGGGCCACCTCGAAGATCGTCAGCCTTCCCGGCAACGGGCCTCCCTGCCCGGTCGCATCCACCCAGGCCTGCCGGCGGCGGGCTTGTCCTGGCCGCAAGCGCTTTCAGTCCTCAACCCCCCGCCCGTACCCGCCCCGTCCCGAGGGCAAACCGCTTCGTCAGCTAGGTCGGTCGGTCCGGGTTGATGCGGCGCTTGGTACGGCAATTGATATGGCGGCTGATGCGGCCGCAATTGCCGGGCGACCATGATTGACGACGATGATGTTGGTCGCCATCGTCGCCGCCCTGGCCGCGGCTTCGCTGTTCGCGACGGCCACGGCCGCCCTGCACCGTTCGGCCGGCATCGTCGTCGAGGACAGCGGCTCCGAGCTGGGCCGTTTCGTCCTCGGCACCGCCCGCAACCCGCTCTGGCTGCTCGGCATGCTCGGGGAGCTCTTCGGCTTCGGCCTCCATGCCGTCGCCCTCCGGGAGGGCCCGCTCACTTTGGTGCAACCCCTATTGGTCACCGGCGTCGTCTTCGCCCTGCCCATCCGCCAGCTGATAGAAGGTCGGCGGCCCGGGCGGGCCGAGCTGGTGTGGGCGGCGGCCCTGGCCCTCGGGCTGGGTGTGTTCTTCGTGGCCGCCACCCCGGGCGAGGGGCCGGGCGCCCAGCCCGACCGGGTCCCCACCATCGTCGCCATCGCCGGGATGAGCGCAGGCATTGCCATATGCGGGGTCGTGGGCCGGCGGGCAGACAACGCCTGGTCGGCGGCGGTGCTCGCCGCTGGGGCGGGGTTGGCCTTCGCCGGCGTCGCCGGGCTGCTGAAGGAGGCCACGACCGAGGTCAGCCAGGGCGTAGTGGCTTTGGTCACCCACTGGCCGGTCTACGCGCTGGCCGTGGTGGGCATCTGCGGGCTGCTCCTCAGCCAGCTCGCCTTCCGGGCGGCGCCGCTGCGTGCCAGCTTGCCCGCCCTCACCACCGTCGACCCCCTGACCAGCCTGGTGATCGGCGTGGTCGTATTCGACGAGCCGTTCCGGCGCACCCCCCTCGCCCTGGGCGCGGAGGTTGCCGGCCTCGCCCTCGTGATCGCCGCCGTGGTGGCCCTCACCCGGCGGGAACCGGTTACGGCCTGAGCGCCCCGCACCGGCGGGAAAATGTCCGCCGCTCAACGCACGTCACCGACATAGCCGCGGCCGGTCCCCTTGCCGCTGCGCCTGCTAAATTGGCAGCCGTGGTAGGAAGTTGCCATCGTGGAGCCCGTCGCGGTTGTCCCCGCGGCCGTACGGGGAGGGGGTAGGCGATGCGCCTGGCGACAGTCCACGCGGGCCGGGGATTGCGTTTGCACGTGCGCTCGACGACCGGCGACGGCTATGTAGACGTGGCCGACGCCACTGGCAGGGAGCACTACACCGAGCTCGGCGCCGTGCTCGCCGAAGGGGAGGTGGCCCTCGATGCCATCAGGCGGGTGGCGTCCCGGGAGGGGACTCGCTATTCCGACGGTGACCTCGGGCCGGCCGTGCCCCGCCCCCCGCGGATCCTCTGCCTCGGGGTCAACTACTTGGAGCATGCCTTGGAGGGGGGCCGCAAGGCGCCGTCCTGGCCGGAGTCGTTCGTCCGGGGGGCCGACACGGTGGCCGCGCCTTACGGGCCTCTGGTCCGCCCGGCGCTCAGCGAGCGCTTCGACTACGAAGGCGAGCTCGGCCTCGTGATCGGCGCCGGCGGGCGCCTCATCCCGGCCGAGAAGGCCCTCGAGGCGATCGCCGGCTATGTGGTGCTCAACGACGCCTCCGCCCGGGAGTGGCAGCGCGCCGCCTCGCAGTGGACCCCGGGCAAAAACTTCGACGCGACAATGCCGATCGGCCCTTGGGTGGTGACCACCGACGAGGTCGACGTGTCCGATGTGCAGCTCACGACCACCCTCAACGGCCAGGTGATGCAGTCGGCCCGCACCTCCCAGATGATCGTCGGTGTGCCGAGCATCGTCGAGTACCTGTCGTCTTTCACCACGCTCCGCCCGGGCGACGTGATCGCCACCGGCACCCCCGGCGGCGTGGGTTTCGCCCGCACCCCGCCGGTCTGGATGAAGGCCGGCGACGTGGTGGAGGTGAGCATCGAGGGGGTGGGCTGGATCCGTAACGAGGTGGTGGACGAAGCCGTCGACGTGTCGGGCTGGCGGTGGCGGCCGGAACCCAAGACGAGCTCGTTGTAGGTCCGCCCGGGCGGGCGCTCGCCCGCCTGGCCGGGGTCAGCCGGACGACGTAGGATCCTGGCCACCCCAGCACCTGGGCAAAGGAGGGGACCGTGAGCTCGCCAAACGAGGAGGGGGCCATGAGCTTGCATTGCAGCCGTAGCAAAACCAACCCCAAAACCCGCCCTACCGTCTTGCCCGCCAGGCGGGCGCGCAGGACATCAGCCCTGTTGAGCGGGGCGCTCGCTGCATCGATGGCGGCCCTCACCGCCGGGGCGGGCACTGCGGGCGCCACCCTGCGCCCGGCGAGCGGTGCGAAGCTGACCGTGGCCGACGTGGCACCGTTCAGCGGCCCCGATGCCGCCCTCGGGCCTACCTACCTGGTTGCCTGCGACGCCGCCACCAACGCGATCGACCGCGCCGGGGGCGTCCTCGGCCACGACCTCAACTGCAAGTCCGTCGACACCCGCGGCGACCCGGCCGACGCGGTGCCGGCGGTGCGCCAGATGTACGCCTCGACGTCCAACCTGGCGCTCGTCATCGGCCTCACCTCGGACGAGGCCGCCTCGGTCGTGCCGATCATAAACGCCAACAAGACCGTGATGTTCGCCATGACGGGCCAGTCCGAGTTCGACCACGTCCATTTCCCCTACTTCTACCGGCTCGTCCCCCCGGACGTGTCCGAGGCCTACGCCGACATGGCTATAGCCAAGTACTACCTGCACGACAAGCGCATCGGCCTTGCCTTCGGCAACGACATCGGCTCCCAGGCGTTCGTCAAGCCGGCGATCCAGTCGAGCCACAAGGCGGGCCTGAAGGTGGTCGAAAACGAGACCCTCGACCTCACCGCCACCACGTTCCGTACCGAGGCCCAACGGGTCGTCGCGGCGAAGCCGCAAGCGATCTTCACCGAGGCCCTCGGGCCGACGGACGCCACTTTCCTCTCCGAGGTGAGACAGGAAAACCACGGCAAGATGATCCCCGTCATCGGCACCTCGGCCACGATCTCGCCGGCCTGGTTCAAGGCCGTCGCGGCGGCGGTCGGCGCCACAACGCTCGCCAGCAACTTCGTCGCCGACAACCTCGTCACGCTCACGAGCGGCCCCGCCTACACCAGCTTTGCCAAGGCGATGTTCGCCGAGAAGGGCAAGGTGGGCAACACCGGGGACTTCAGCACCTACTTGAGCGCACCGGGTGCGGTCCACCTCTACGACGGGATCAACCTCGCCGCGCTCGCCATGGTCGAGTCCAAGAGCACGACCGGCAGCGTCTACCGCAACGACATCGAAGCGATCGGCGACGGGGGCCCCGGGGCGGTCACCGTCCACACCTTCGCCCAGGGCGTCCGGGAGCTGAAGGCGGGAAAGAAGATACGTTATGTGGGGCCAGGCGGTCCGTCGAACTTCGACAGTTTCCATGATTCGCCCGGCATATTCCAGATCGACAAGTACAGTGCCAAAGGACAGGTGCTGGTTGTGAAAAACATCCCGATCTCGGAGATCCGAGCGCTGTCCTAGCGGGCTGAGCGCGGGATGACGAGGAAGGGCGGGGCGCGTGTCGACGTTCATCGCCTCGATCGGTTACGGCATCGTGACAGCCGCCGTGCTGGCGATCGCGTCGGTCGGCTTCACGCTCCAGTTCGCGGTCACCAACGTGCTAAACCTCGCGTTCGCGGCGGTGATGATCGCTTCGGCGTACGTCGCCTACTTGGTCAACCAGGCAGGCGTAAACGTCTGGGTCGCGATGCTCCCGGGCATCGGTGCCGGCGCCGTCCTCTCGGTGCTGCTCAACCAGGTCGTGTACACGCCGTTCCGGCGCCGGCGCGCCTCGCCCATCGCCCTCGTCATCGTCTCTCTCGGGATGACCCTCATCATCGAGTTCACCACCCAGGCGGTCGCCGGGCCGACCAACGTCTCCTACGCGATGAGCCAGGGGGCGACCGTCGGGGTGGGCTCGTTCCAGCTCGAAGTCGTCCAGTACGCGATCATCGGGATAAGCCTGCTGCTCATGGCCGGGGTGCACGTGCTCATGACTTACACCCGCCTCGGCAAGGCGATGCGGGCGACCGCAGCCAACCGGGACCTCGCCCGTAGCTGCGGCATCCGCACTTCGCGCGTAGTCACCTCCACCTGGGCCATCTCCGGGGCGCTCTGTGGCCTTGCCGGGGTGGTTTTCGCCATGAACTCGGGCACCTTCGGGGCGACGAGCACGGACCTGTTCCTCGTCGTCATCCTCGCCGCCGTCTTCCTCGGTGGCCCTGGAGAAGCGTATGGGGCGATGGTCGGTGCGCTCGTGATCGGCCTCGCCACCGAGATGAGCGCTTCGGTGATCCAGCCCGACTACAAAGACGTCGTCGCTTTCCTCATCCTCCTCGTCATGATGGGCTTGCGGCCCACGGGTATCCTCGGGGCCCCGGCATGAACGGGGACGTCTACTACTTCACGACCGTCCTCGTGTACGGCGGCGTCGACGCCATCGCCTGCCTGGGGTTGAGCCAGCAGTTCGGCATCTCCGGGGTCACCAACTTCGGCTTCATCATTTTCCAGGCCGCCGGCGCCTATGTGGCGGGGATCCTCTCGCTCGGCCCGGACACCGCCAACGGCGGGTTCCAGAGCTACATCGGCGGGTGGCACCTCGCCTTCCCCCTGCCTTGGATCGGCGCGGCGGTCGCCGGGGCGATCGTCGCGCTCCCCTTCACCTTCCTGGTCGGCCGGCGGCTCCGGGGCGACTTCGCTGCTGTCGGGCTCCTCGTGACCGCGGTGACCCTCAACGTCCTAGTCACCAACTACCAGCCGCTGTTCGACGGGGCGGCGGGGCTCTCGCTCGTGCCCGCGCCGCTCCAGGGCGTCATCGACCCCCAGTCCGGTGCCTACCAGTGGGGTTACGGGATCGTGGCAGTCGCCCTTGCCGCTGGCGTGTTCCTCCTCGTCCGCCGGGTCACCGAGTCCCCCTATGGCCGGAGCCTGCGCGCCATGCGCGACAACGACACCGTCGCCGAGTCCCTCGGGGTCAACCTGCGCGCCCGGCGCACCACGGCCCTCGTCGTCGGCGGGGCGCTCGCCGGCCTGAGCGGCGGGGTGCTCGTGGGTTTCATCAACCTCTGGGACCCCGGGGCGTGGGGTTACGCGGAGACGATCGTGCTCTTTGCCGCCGTCATCATCGGCGGGCTCGGCAACCACGGCGGCGCCGTCCTGGGGGCCGTCCTCGTCCCCCTCGGTTTCGAGGAGGCGACCCGCTTCATCCCGGCCATCGGCCAGCCGGGTCTCATCCCGGCGCTGCAGTGGGTGGCGATCGGCCTGCTCATCGTGCTCTTCCTCTGGTTCCGGCCCCAAGGGATCATCCCCGAACGCCGCCGCCGGCTCGCTCGCGGGCTGGCCGGCCTCCAGGCGCCGGCCCCTACCGGGCCTCTCACTGGGCCTCTCACTGCGCCTCTCACTGGGCCCGCAACGCTGAGGCTCTCGGTGGCAGGCTCGGGGAGCACCCTGCTCGGTGGGGCCGCCGCCGCGACCGGGCACGAAGACGGTTCCAGTTCGGTGGCCGAGATGGCCAGGGCGAGCGAGCGTGGCCCGGCCGGCTCGGCTGGCGACGTCGCGCTCGAGGCGTTCGGGCTCGTCCGGGCCTTCGAGGGGGTGCGGGCGGTAGACGGGGCGAGCATGGCCTTCCACCGGGGCCGGCTGACGGGGCTGATCGGGCCCAACGGCGCCGGCAAGTCGACCACCCTCGCCATGCTCGCCGGCACCCTTCCGGTGACCGAGGGGCAGATCCTGCTTTCCGGCCAGGACGTCACGTCGCTGCCCGCCTACCGCCGGGCGCGGATGGGCCTGGTGCGCACCTTCCAGCTGGCGAGCGAGTTCAAGCGGCTTACGGTGCTCGAAAACCTGCTCGCCGGCGTACCCGGCCAGCGGGGCGACTGGCTCGGCGGGGCGCTGCTCGGCCCCCGCCACTGGAGGGCCGAGGAACGGGCGCACCTCGAGCGCGCCGCAGCTTTGCTCGAGCGGTTCCAGCTCGGCGCCCACGCCGACAGCTACGCCGGCGACCTCAGCGGGGGCCAGCGCCGCCTGGTCGAGATAATGCGAGCGCTCATGGCCGGGCCGTCAATCTTGCTGCTGGACGAACCGATGGCAGGCGTCCACCCCCGCTTGGCCCATCAGATCGGCGACTTCTTGCTGGAGCTGTGTGCCGGCGGCATGACGATCGCGATGGTGGAGCACGAGCTCGCCTTCATGGACGAGTTTTGCGACCCGGTCGTCGTGATGGCCGAGGGCAAGGTGCTCGCCCAAGGGACGATGTCCGAGCTGCGCCAGCGCAGCGACGTGGTGGAGGCCTACCTTGTCGGTTGAAAGCGCGCTCCAACTGCGCCTGGCAGGCGCCGGGGCGTCCCTGCGGGCCGAAGGTCTCTCCGCTGGCTACGGCGGGGCCCCGATCGTGCGGGACATCTCCTTGGAGGTCGCCTCGTCCGAGATCGTCTCGGTGGTCGGCGCCAACGGCTCGGGCAAGAGCACCCTGCTGAAGGCGATCGTAGGGCTGCTCCCGGTGCTCTCGGGCCGGGTCCTGCTGGGCGAGCGGGAGGTGACCGCGCTCGCGCCCGAGGAGATGGCGAGGGCGGGTGTCGGCTACGTACCCCAGGTCGACGACGTCTTCGGGCCGCTCTCGGTGGTCGAAAACTTGGAGATGGGTGGCTACCTGCTCCCCCGTAGGGAGGTCGCCGCCAGGGTCGACCACGTCCTTGCCGTCTTCCCCCAGCTCGCCCGGATGCGGCGCCGGCGGGCGGGCAAGCTGAGCGGCGGGGAGCGCAAGATGCTTGCGATGGGCCGGGTCCTCATGCTCGAGCCGAGCCTCGTCGTCCTCGACGAGCCGACGGCCAATCTGGCGCCGGCGGTCGCCCAAGCGGTGCTCAGCGAGCAGGTGCGGTCGCTTTCGTCGACTGGCTGCTCGGTGCTCATCGTCGAGCAGCGGGCACGCGCTGTCCTCGAGATCTCTGACCGGACTTATGTGCTCGCTGGCGGGCAGGTGGTGATGAGGGGGACCCCCGAGGAGCTATCGGCGAAGCCGGACTTCGTAGCCTCGTTCCTCGGCGGGAAGGGGCAGGCCTAGCCTCCACCACGAGGAGCGGGGTGCCCGTACCTGGGCCGCTCTGACCTAGCCTTGCCTCGAGCCTGCCGAGCGCGCGGTGATGGCCCCGACCTACTGCTACGACGGCGAGGAGGCGCCCCCGGCCGTGGAGGAGGGCAGCTCGAGAAAGAACGCCAGCAGGGGGACTTCGGGGACCGGGAACCAGTCACGTTCGGGGACGCGGGCGAAACCTGCCTTCTCGTAAATGTGGTGAGCGCTGAGCATCCAGGGAGTCGAGTGGAGGAAAAGGGCGCTTTTGCCGAGCTGGTGCGCTCGTTCCACGCACGCCGCGAGCAGCGCCGCGCCCACGCCCCGGCCCTGGGCGGCGGGGCGCACGGCTAGCATGCGTACCCCCGCCTCGTCAGGTTGCAGCTGCTCGGCCCAGGGCGATGCCGGGCTGGGGACGAACGTCACACACCCGAGCAACCCGGCCGCCTGGCCGGCGACCTCGGTCCCCTGGCCTGCGGCTGTGGTCTCCTGGCCTGCGACCTCGGTCTCCTGGCCTGCGGCCGCCGCCACCAGGACATCCGCCTCGGCCGCCCGGCGGGCGACGTCGGCCAGCAAAGCGGCATACCCCTCGGACATGTGGGCTCCCGGCAACGCCTCGTAGGCCGCTACCACGAGGCGCCCTGCGGCTTGGTACTCGCTCGGTGCCACCGGGCGGATGTGCATACGGTTGGGAAAATAGCAGGCGCCCCGGGCGCGAGACCAAGGCGATGGTCGAGGAGCGGCTCGCTGGCTCCGGGCAGGTCCCCGGCGAGACCTCCGCACTCCCGAGCGGCGCCGCCGGCGTCGATAATTGCGCGAATACTCCCCCTCGAGCGTTGGGGTTTCCTACCAACTTCGCGCGCAAGGCGAAGTGATTTCTGCAGTTATGAACGGTATACGCGCGCAAGTTTACAAAGGCTCCGGCGGCTCGGCCCGAAAACGTCGGCAAGTGCGCGAAAACTGCCCGGGCAGAGGGGGGGTTTTACGCGTTTGGCGACAGATGGTGGCGGGCGGGCCGGCGAAGCCTGCCCCGGGCAAGAAGGCCGAGCGATGAACGCAGCGATGGAGAGCGCAGGGCTGGAGACGGCAAAAGGCATGAGTGCAGCTAGCCTCGGGACTGTGGACGGGCCGCCGCGCGCAGGGGGCGCCCCTGCCGAGCGGGGCAGGACCGGCGGGCGGCCAGCCTTTCTCCAAGATGACGGCCCGGGGAGACCGGGAGCGGTGGCGCCGCCGCCCCTGCACCTGATCACGGTCGGGCACGGCACCGAAAGCAGCGAGGGCCTGGCCTCTTTGCTGCGCCAGGCCGGGGTCGAGGACCTGGTCGACGTGCGCACCGCCCCCGGCAGCCGCAGGTACCCCCATTTCGGGCGCAAGGAGATGGAGATCTGGGTACCCGGCGCCGGCGTGTCCTACCGGTGGGAACCGGACCTCGGGGGCTTCCGCCGCCCCTCGCCGGGCTCACCCAACGTCGCCCTGCGCCACCCGTCTTTCCGGGGGTACGCCGACTACATGATGACTGAGCGTTTCGCCGGTGCCCTCGCCCGGGTGCTGGACGAGGCGGCAGACAAGACGACGGCCGTGATGTGCTCGGAGACCCTCTGGTGGCGGTGCCACCGGCGCCTCATCGCCGATGTCGCCATGCTCGTGCACGGGGCCGAAGTCACCCATCTCGACCATGCCGGCCACCTGAGCCCGCACCGCCCCACGGCTGGCGCCCGGCTGGGGCCCGGGAGCGGCCAGCTCGTCTACGACGCCCCGGTGGAAGAGCCCTCAGCGGCGCAGCTTGTAGCGGAGGAAAAGATAGGAGCCCCGCCGGCGGGCACTTAGCAGTTCGCCGGGCAGGCGTCGTGAAGGGAGAAGCTCGAGGCCCTCCACCAGGCCGGGGCGGGGCGTCTTGTCCCGCCCGGCCAGGAAAGGCGACACGGTGAGGAACAGCTCGTCCACCAGGCCCTCGCCGACCAGCTGGCCGAGCAGGGCAGGGCCGCCCTCGGTGAGGACCGAGGCATGGCCCCGGGCCGACACCGCGGCGAGCACGCCGGCCATAGCCAGCGCCGGCCCGTCGCCCAGGGCCAGGACCGTGCAACCCGGGGGCAAGCGGTACTCGGTGCCGAGGGCGACGACCCCGTCCAGAGAGGCTACGAAGTTGGCGTACAAACTGGGCGGTTCGAAGCCCAGGTCCCCCCCGTACCGCTCGGCGAGCCCCCGGGGGAGACCGCAGCCGGGCAGGCCGGGGGCTTCGTAGATGGCCTCGAGCCGCACCGGCCCGACCCCGGGCCCGGTCGCCGGCGTGCCCGCCGGCTGCCCCCCACCGCCCACGGCGTCACCTGCGCGGGCCGCACAGTCCGAGGAACTCGGCCCGCAGCTGAGGGTCGCCGTCGTAGTTGCCCCGCCAGTAAGTCGTACGCGTCGACGACTCGAGCTCCCGGACGCCGCGCATCTGGGTGCACAGGTGCACCGCCTCCAGGTGGACGGCCACCCCATGCGGGGCGAGGATCCGCTCGAGGGCGTCGGCCAGCTGCTGGCCGACCCGCTCTTGCACCGAGAAGCGGCGGGCGAACAACCGTACCAGCCTGGTCAGCTTGGACAGGCCGAGGATGTTCTCGTGGGCGATGTAGCCCACGTAGGCCCGGCCGAAAAAGGGAAAGCTGTGGTGCTCGCACAGCGAGAAGAACGGCACCGGGCCCTCGACCACCTGGCTGATGCGGCAGTCCGGGCCGCCCCGGCACTCGGTGGGGAAGGCAGTCACCGCCTTGTCGTCGCCCTCGTACCCGCTCGTGGCTTCAAACAGAGCGTGCAGGTAACGCCGGGGGGTGTCGATCGTCGAAGGGCTCCCCGTCGGCATCCCCATGGCGGCGAATATCTCCTCCATGTAGCCCTCGAAGCGCCGCCATTGCTCGGGGCTCAAGTGCCTAGGCGAGACCGCCGCCCAGTCGAGAGCCTCGGGGTCGAGCTCGTCCCCGGCCAAGCCGGCGATCAAGTGACGATCATCCTGAACGGGCCCATGGTCATCCATCCGCCCGCTCACCCTAGCGGATCCCGCTGCAACGGGGTCCTGTCCGCCACTCGCGCCCGCCCCCGCCACC
>JBOGGK010000606.1:0-3876 GCA_050744045.1 Acidimicrobiales bacterium
GAGCACGGCCATGCTCCGACGAATTACCCGGCCAGCGCTGAGGCGGCAACCATCTTCCCGCTCACCAAGGCCCCCCGGCAGTTCGTCGGCGTGCGGGAGTGGCAAGCCGATCGCTCACCGGGGCGCAGACGCTCTCGGCCCATCCGTAGGCGAGGGTTCACCAATGGAGGCGTGCGTGACGCCGAGCGCTATCAGTGCGGCCCGGCCAGAACGAACGCAGCGGCCCGGCCAGGGTCATGGCACCCGACGATGAGCTGGTCGAACTCGCATCGTGGAGGCGGACGCCCACACCGCGGCGCGTGCCGTGGTGCACGACGGCGAAGGTCTTCGTGCCGGCGCCGTGAAAGGTACCCACCGCGACGACGCCGAGAAAGCCGAGACCAGAGCCCTGCACTGCCTTCAGCGGTTCGTCGATCACCTCGGCGCTGTCGACAGCGGCGGAGGGGAAGCGCAGATCCCCATGGATGCCCTCGGCCTTGTCGACGCCGCTGAGACGCAGGACGAGATCGCCTCCTCCCAAGTGATCTCTGCCACCGGTGCTGCTCCCTCGACTGTTTCCCGGCGAGGCTGCCTACTCCCAGGATCCTGGCACGCCAGACCGCCAGACCATGGGCCCGGACCCTCTCTCGTTACGAGCAGTCACGCTCAGGCAGGTCCCCAGACCGTGCGCGTTCTGGCTGGACGCGGGCTTTCGGCACTCGCCAGGCTGGTCGAAGGTCTGCGATGCCTGATAGGCGGCGAGCACCGCCTTCATCGCGCTCGTGACAGACATCGTGGTCGTGGTGGAGCCATCTGACGGCCCTTGCTCGACGGGTGACCGCTGCCACGGGAGGCGGCCAAGACGGCGACCGCGAGGACTCCGAGCATGGCCCATGACCGGCGCCAGCTCCGAGAGCGGATCGGCGGTCATGCCCAAGGCTACGGCCCTCGGTGTCCTGGTCATCAACCGCTGTCTCCTCTCCACCCCGCGCATCCCCGCTTGAGGAGTAGACCTCTCGGTACGAATCGGGCCTACCGCGTAGTGATGGGCCCGCCGACCCGATGGGTGCGGATGAACCAGGCGGTGACGACGGGTACACGCCCGGAGGAGACATCAGACGCCGCCGGCTGGTCCCCGGGACCTTGGCCATGGACCTCTCCCATCACTTGTAGAAAGATCCAGCCGCCCGCCAGTAACCGAATTTCTCGGCGACGAGCCAAATTAGTCTCTGACCTGGGACGACGCCTGGCCCAAGGCCGCCGAACGAGTCACCCGGATCACCCCGGCGCGGCGCCCCCACCACCATCATCGATGACGCCATCCAGACCACCGCCCTGCGGGCGCTGCCCGCTCCGAGGGCTTCGACAGCCTCGACGGTCTGGTGAAATGGGTGATCGCCGTTGCCTGGCACGAGGTACAGGATGAGTGGGCCAGCAGGCTCGCGTGGACCCTGGTGAGGTCCCCGAGCGCCCCGACCGAACCGACACGCCAACCGTTGTCGAAGACCGCCTCGTGCTCGTCGCCGTGGCAGCCGGTCTCGCCTCATTGAGCAGCGCCGACCATGACGCCACCCTCGCCGACACTCTCGCCGGGATGGACGACGCCGAACGCTCCCGAATCAAGCTGCGCCGCTACCGGGCACGCTGGCGCCTGGCCCTCCAGGCGGGTTGGGATGGCCACACCGCGCGATGATGACCAGGACCGCCCGGATGCCGAGCCAAGGAGCGCGCGTGGTCCTGCCGACGGCGGCCACCGGTCGCGACCACACGTCGAGAATCGAGTGACCTGGTCGCCATCAGCTGGCTCGAGGCGTCAAAGTGTGATCAGGGCAACTGCCTACGCATGACTGTCCTATTCGAGTACGACTGCGCCGAGATGGGGCTCCCGCCACCAGGGAGGCGAAGCGACAAGCCGCCCCCGCATCCGAACCCGCTCGGGCAGATCCAGGTGGCGGGGTGCCGCGCTGCGGTCAGAGTAGACATGGGCATGGGACCGTTGTGTCAAAATCCAGTTTAGGATGGCCGCGCCACGATCAGGACTTTTGAAGGAGAAGTGCCAATGCCCCCAACAAAGAAGCTAGCCCGCAGCGCCGCCTCTAAGATATTCACCGCCGAAGAGAAGGCCGCCATGAAGGAGCTGATCAAGGAACGAAAGGCGAGTGGCAACAAGGCCGAGGCCGAAGCTGACTGCCTGGCCAAGATCGCCGAGATGCAGCCGTCCGATCGCAAGATGGCCGCGCGTCTTCACAAGCTCATCGCTTCGACCGCACCCCAGCTTGCGCCTAAGACCTGGTACGGGATGCCCGCATACGCCAAAGACGGCAATGTCGTCTGTTTCTTCCAAAGCGCCGGGAAATTCAAGGCGCGCTACGCGACCATCGGGTTCACCGATAAGGCCAACCTCGACGATGGTGAGATGTGGCCGACTTACTACGCGCTCAAGACGGTGACCACCGTCGAAGAGGCAAAGATCGCCAAGCTGGTGAAGAGGGCGGTCACCTGAGGTGACATCGTCTTCCACGAAGATGATGTCCACAGCCTGGAGGTTCCAGAAACCCCCGTCCGGCCCTGGTCCTCGGCTGAGCGGACGGCACGACCAGAGTGCGCCGCCGGGCACTGCCGGCTCATCGCAGGTTGGAGAAGAACTTCGGCAAGTCGTTCGACCTTTCCGGGTGGCTGTGGAGCTGAGGACGCGGGCTAGCCGGCCTGGACTGACCCGTTCGCGCTGTTAGCCAGCGTGGGGCTTGTGGAGCTCCGAGAGGAACTCGTCGAAGGCGGCCTCACCCCCTGTTGATCCACATGTCACGTGCTGGGGGCGGCATGTGTTCGAGCATGGCGCCGCGCTGCGTCTGGGTCATGTGCCGACGGAGGAGTCCCAGGATGAGCCAGATCTTGTCCCCGCCGTAGTGGGCGAGAGCATGGCCGGGCATCTCGCCCCACTCCTCGATCGTGAGGTGCTCGGAGCAGGGGGGGAGGATTGCCTCCTCCTCTTCGTCGAGGTGGGGAACCAGCTTCTCTCCCAGCCCCGCAAGCGCGGAGGCCAGGCCTCGCGCTCCGGCCGGCTCGGTCGAGGTGGCCCAATCTGAAACCGACGAGGCAGCCTTGTCGAGAGCGACGTGGATGTTGTGGTGCTCAGAGATCATGCCGCTGATGAGCGGAGCTTGGGTAGGGCATCGTTCCAGCAGCTTGGGCCACACCAGTTCATCCTCGGAGTCGTGGTGCACTCGAAGGAAGCGCAAGACATTGTCATAGTAGGACGCCACGATGGCGGCGCGGGCGGTATCACCGGCCGCGACGTTTCCGAGCAATGCGTGGGCTGATCCGAGGGCCTGTCGGAAGACCTCGTGCAGCCGTCGCTCACCGTGCCGTATCGGGTACCCGCACCGACACCCCGGACGGCCACCGGTCCAATGTGGCACCGTCACCCCCGTGGTTCGACTGGCGAAGGAGAACCCCACCTGGCGCTACCGAGGCATCCAGGGCGAACTCGCCACCATGGACGTTGTCCTCGCACCCTCGAGTGTCTGGGAGATCCTCCGCCGTCACGGCATCGACCCCGCTCCCAGGCGTTCGGGCCCGACCTGGGCCGAGTTCTGCCGCGCCCAGGCGAGAGGGCTCATCGCCTGTGATTTCTTCAGCGTCGACACGGTGTTGCTCCGCCGGCTCTACGTCCTGTTCTTCATCAAGATGGACACCCGGATCGTCCTCACAGGTGTAACCGCCAATCCGACCTGTGCTTGGGTGACCCAGAAGGCGAGGGACCTCTGCTATGAGCTCTCCGAGCGGGCGACGCCGGCCAAGCTCTTGATCCGCGACCGCGACACCAAGTTCGCGTCCTCCTTCGACGCCGCCTTCGGTGCCGAAGGCATCCGGATCATCAAGATCTCGGTACGGGCC
>JBOGGK010000607.1:0-9098 GCA_050744045.1 Acidimicrobiales bacterium
GTGATTGGCTGAGGAGGTACGACGGCGCCTGCGCCGGGGCCAGCGTTCGTCGCGCCGGGGGCGACCGGCGCAGGTGCGGCGTAGGCCGCCTCAGCCTCGGCGCTCGCGTCGAGGTCGTCGTTGCGGTCGTCCGCCGCGAGGGGGTCCCACCCGGAACGCACCTCGGGCACACGAGCGTCGGCCGCCTCGGGCGGTGCGGAGATCTCGGGCGGCGCGGTGCCCGGGGCCGGTACCGCGGCGTCGACCGTGGCCGGTGGGCTGGCCGGCGGGGGCGCTTTCCGGGGACCGGGCAACAAATCCTCGGGCGAAAGTTCCTTCATGAACGAGGACGTATGGAACAAATCGCTGTTACGGGCGGGAGCGCCGGTGCCGAGGGGTGCCGGCGAGGTGGCGCCGTCGCCTGCCGGAGCGGCCGCCGCGGCGGCCGCCTGAGCGAGGCCCGCTGCAGTTGCGCTCGGGTCATGCGCCGCCGAGCGGGCGGACGGGTCGAAGGCGGACGGGTCGAAGGCGGACGGGTCGAAAGCAGCGGGGCCGACCGTAGGTGGCCCGGAGGCCGGCGGGTCCTCCGCCGGCGGGCTGGAGACGGGCGGGTTGTCAGCTGGCGAATTGTAGGCGGGCGGGTTCTGGGCCGGCGCGTTGTAGGCCGGAGGGTCGAACGTCGGGGGGCTGGAGGCCGGGGGGTTGTAGGCCGGAGCCGGTGAGCCGGGGACGGGTTGGGCTGGCCCGTTGAGCGGGTGGGCGCCAGGGGGGCCGCTCCCGGCCGGATAACCGTCGCCCCGGGCCGCATAGCCCCCGCTCCCGGCCGCATAGCCCCCGCTCCCGGCCGCATAGCCGTCGCCCGGGGCCCCGTTGCCGTCGCTGAGGGGAGCCGGCGCCGCGAGGCCGCTCAAAGCGGGGCCAACGCCCGCCGGCGGGGGGGCCGCTTTGGGGGGTACCGATGGGAGGGGCCGGATCTCAGCGCCGGCGGACAGGTCGGCGACGGGCTCTTCGATGAGCCCCGAGGGCACCTTGACCCGGGCAACGAGGCCGCCGGAGTGCGAGGCCTGGAGCGAGATCGAAATGCCATGGCGGGCGGCCAGGCGACCGGCGACGAAGTGGCCCAGGTAGCGGCCGGGCACCTCGTCGTTGGAACCCTTGCCTTGCAGGCGCCGGTTGGCCAAGTCGAGATCGTCGGCCGACATCCCGATACCAGAGTCGACGATCACGATCACGTAACCGCCTTCCAGGAACCGTCCGTAGATATCCACGGGGGAGGCCGGCGGCGAGAACGTCAGGGCGTTTTCGATCAGCTCCGCCAGGATGTGCACCAGGTCAGTGGTGACCACGCCCGTCATCTGGGCGGGGTCGAAGTGGTGCAGGCGCAAGCGCTTGTAGTCCTCGACCTCGGCCGAGGCCGCCCGGGCCACGTCCATGGCGGGCACCGCGGCGCCCCACTGGCGGGCGGGGCCGCTGCCGGCCAGGATGAGCAGCGACTCGGCGTTGCGCCGCATACGGGTCGCCAGGTGGTCGAGGCGGAAAAGCTCTTCGAGTGACTCGGGGTCGGCCTCTTTCAGCTCGATCTCGCTTATGTACTCGAGTTGCCTGGTGACGAGGTTCTGGTTGCGGCGGCCCAGGTTGACGAAGGCATCGGCCAGGTTGCGGCGCAAGGAGGCCTGGCCGGCGGCCAACTCGACCGCGGTCTTGTTCACTGCGTCGAGGGCCCGGGCCATGCCGGCCACCTCGTCCCGGCTGTGGACCCTCACTTTGGGCAACTTGGGGGCCTCGCCACTGCCGGTCGAATCGAGGATGGACTGCAACGTGGCCGGCAGAGTCGTGGTCGCCAGTTCTTCGGCCTGGCCGGCCAGTTCCACGAGGGGCTTGGAGACCGAGCGGCTGACCAGGGCGACGAGCACCAGGCCGGCGACGGCACCCAGCAAGCCCAGCAGGCCGAACAGGACGGTCCGCTCGACCGCACCACTGTGCAGCGCACCGGAACGCTGGTGTACGACGGCCGCTATCTGCTGGTCGCCTACCGCGGAGGCGGTCACCTGGGTGGTGGGGGTGGTCCCGCTCACGGTGCCGAACGCGGGTTGGCTAAAGGCGGCGAAGGCCGAGGCGAGCGGGGGCACCGCTCGGCTCCCCCTGGCGGGGTGGCTGAGCCCGAGGTTGTGGTCCACGATGGCGACGTCGGCACGGAGCGCCTTGGCCACCGGGCTCCCGCCGGCGGACGAGGCCGCGGCTTGGCCGGTCAAGGTGGTGACCGCTGTCGCGTATGGCCCGGTGGCCAGCGCGAGCAGCTGGTTGGTCCAGGCCTGGCTGCGCCCGTACTCCTGGTTGGCCGCAAGCAGCTCGGACGCCTGAGCTTGACCAGGCAGCCATGCGGCCTGGGAAAGGTCGTCGAGCGCCTGCCACTGCGCTTCCGAGGCCTGGAGGCTCGCGTACAAGGCCTCTACGCCACTGCGCAGGGTCGTGTCGCTCACCTGCATCGGCACCTCGCCAGTGCCGGCGACGAGGGCGTCGATCATGGACGTGTAGTCTTCGTAAGCTGCCTGGGCGCGCCCCTGGTAGCCCGCGATATAGCGTGCCCCGCTCTGGGTGCGCGACCATTCAGCGCGGGCGGCGGGCAGCCGGCCGAAGGCGGCCAGGGCGCCGCTGTAGGTGCCCTGTGCTTCGGAGCCGGCGCTGGCCACGGTCTGGCGGAAGCCGTCAACGGCGGAATCTGTAGTCTCGACGACCTGCGCCGGCGCTTGCGACAGCCCACCTTGGCGGGGGCCGAGCCCGGCGAGCGCGTTGGGCAGGCCGGTGGCGGCCCCGAGGACGCGCAGGACCGCGTACTCCCGCTCGGTCTGCAGGGCTTGCACGACGCCGCCGGGGCTCACGGCCGCCGTGGCCAACGCGGTCTCTTCGTTGACGCGGTTTATCTGACCCATGCTCGAAAAGGTCTCCAGCCCCGCGACCGCGACCAGGATGGCGAGCGGCACCGCGAAAGCGGCAATCAATTTGGTTCTTATGTGCCGGAACACGGTTGCCTTCCTTGATAAATCAGGGCTCGGTAGCTAAGGTTCTCTTTCCCAGTTCGGCTCGGGGCCGCGCCGGGGCGCCGAGGGAGCGGCGGTTGCGGGGCCAGCGCTCAATCACCGACGAACGCCGGCTTGCGGGAGCGGCTTGCCGATATCGTGTTGGCAGCGCCGGCTTCGGTGGGCAGGCCGATGGCCCAGCTGAGCACCTGGGCATCGTCGGTGAGGTAGATGACCTGGCAGCCCCGCCCGCCCAGGGTGGTGAGGAGCGCGGCCACCCCGTCGGGGCCGAAGGGACAGAAGGCGTCGTCGACGAGCACGGCGTCGTCCCGGTTGAAGCGCTCGCCGCTGAGCCAATCGGCGATGGTCGCCTGCGGGTCGAGCAAACCGGGGCCGGCGGAGTCAAGTGCCTCGAGGTCGCCACGGGCCTGGTCGAGGCGAGAACTGGCTGCCCGTTCTGTACTTTTGGATTGTGCCTCAGCCGCCTGGGCGGCGGTGAAAGCCGCCGCAAGGTGGTCGCGGTAATTGGCGACCAGGCCCGGCAGGGGGATCCCGGCACCCCAATTGGGGGCACCCGAGGTGATGAGCGCCATCCCCGCCCGGAGGGCCGTGTGGGCCGCCTCCAGGGTCAAGTAGGCGTCTCGGCTCGCGGCTCGGGCGGCCTGGGACGTCTCGTCGGCCTGGCGGACGGCTTCGTGCTTTTCTGCTTCGGCTTTGGCCAGCGCCGCTTGGAGGTTCATGGCCTGGTGGACCACCGCCTCGGGGACGCCCCGGTTATCACGGGAGCTGCGCGCCTGCTCGAGCGAGGTGCTGGCGCTGTGGCGCTGCCCCAGGATGCGGTCGAGGTCTCCCAGGGTGGCCGCCACCGAGCGCGCCGCTTCGGCGTCGGCCCGCACGGCCGCCTCGTAGGTCTCCTCCGACGCCGAAAGCCGTGTCGCCAGGTCGTCAAAGCGCGTCAGGTCCTCGCTCGCGGCCGATGTCTCCCTGGAGGCGCTCGCAGCAACGTCGGCTGCCTCCTGCCGGGCACGCTCGGCTTCGGCGACGGCCCTCCTTTGCTCCTCGAGGGTCGCCTCGTGCTGTCCCACCGCCGCGTCAGCGGCCCGTTTCAGTTGGTCTTCCACGTCCGAAGCGTGGAGGACCTTGCAGCCCGCGGTTGCCACGATCGCGGACACGGCGGCGGCGCGCCCAACCGCGTCCGCGGCGACAACCGTTATCGCCGGGTGCAGCCCTCGGGCCAATACCGCCCCATCCGCGTCGCGAAGTTCTTGGAAACGCACCTGCTTACTCCGTCTGGTTGAAATTGCTGCTTATTTTTTGGCCGTTCCTGAGGGGCTCTGCGCCTGGTCACCGGGCGCTTTGCCTTATGCCCGGCCTGGGTTTGGTTAGCTGGATGTCCTCGTGCTAAGAGTCGGCCGAGAAGAAGGCGAACTTGAGCCCAACGGCCCTATCCGCTAACTTCTTGCTTTTCCCTTTCGGTTGGTACGAGCGGGCCGGTAGGCAAGGCCGGCGCCGGCAAACGCGAGGGGCCTTGCCCGGGCCAGCTGCGGGCGGCGACAGGAGAGGACAGCAGTGGGACGTGAGGAGGGACCGGCCCGGCCGGAGCTCACCGTCGTGCCCGGGCGCCAGGAGGTGGGCGCAGAACGCCCGGCCGGGGAGCCCGAGGACTACCCGAGCACCAGCCCGGCGACGTTCGTCCTCCTGCTGTCGGGGCCCAACCTCGGGCTGCTGGGCCAGCGCCAACCGGAAGTTTACGGGCGCGACACGTTGGCCGAGCACGTGGCCCGGGCGACCCTCGCCGCTGCCGAGCACGGCTTAGCGGTCAAGCACGTACAGTCCGATTACGAGGGAGCCTTGGTGGAGGCGGTGCAAGGAGCCCGGGGCCGGGCGGCAGCGGTCGTGGTCAACCCTGGCGCCCTCACCCACTACTCCTGGTCGCTCCACGACGCCCTGGCCGGCTTCGACGGCCCCGTGGTTGAACTGCACCTGTCGAGCCCGGGCGGGCGCGAGCCGTGGCGCCGCCTCTCGGTGGTTACCCCGGTGGCGACCGGGGTGATAGCCGGCTTCGGGGGGGAGGGCTACCGCCTTGCCATCGAGGCGGTAGCCGCCCTGCTCCGCTCCGGGCACCGCTGAGGCCCGGCCTGGGCCCGGCGGAGGTCAGAAGACGATCGTTTTGCGCCCGTGCACCAGGACGCGGTCGCTCAGGTGGAGCCGTACCGCCCGGGCCAGCACCACCGTCTCCAGGTCGCGCCCGCTGCGGGCCAGGTCGGCGGGCCCGTCGCGGTGGGAGACCCGGGTGGTGTCCTGCTCGATGATCGGGCCCTGGTCGAGCTCGGCGGTGGCGTAGTGGGCGGTGGCGCCGATCAACTTGACGCCGCGGGCATGGGCTTGGTTGTAGGGCCGCGCCCCCGAGAAGGCGGGCAGGAAGGAGTGGTGGATGTTTATCACCCGGGCCGGGAACCGCCCGATCACCGCCTCAGAAAGGACCTGCATGTAACGGGCAAGGACGACAAGCTCCACGCCCGCCGCCTCCAGCAGCCCCAAGAGCGCCGCCTCCTGGGAGGCCCGCGTCCCGGCGGTGACGGGAAGGTAGTGGTAGGCGAGCCCGAAGCGGCCCACCAGTTCGGCGTGGTCGGGATGGTTGGAGACGACCAGCACCGGCCGGCCGGGCAGTTCGTGGGCATGCCAGCGCCCGAGAAGGTCGACCAGGCAATGCGGTTGGTGGGACGCGAGCACCGCCACCCGGCGCTCTTCGTCGGAGTACCGGAGCGCCCAGCTCATCCCGAGCGGCGAAGCCATCTCGGCTACCGCCTCGCCGGTCACCTCCCGGGGCAGCTTGAAAGTCCCGAGGCGGAACTCGACACGCTGGAAGAAGACCCGCTCTTGTTCATCGGTGTGCTGGTCGGCGTGGGTGACGTCGCCACCGTTGCGGTAGATGAACTCGGCCACGGCGGCCACCAGGCCGGGCCGGTCGGGGGCGGAGAGCAGCAGCCGAGCTGTCGGCCCCTGGTCGCGCCCGTAACCGGCGGGGCCGTAGGGGCCGTAGCCGGCGGGGCCGTAGCCGGCGCCGGGCCCGGGCGGTGCGCTCATAGCCGTCCCAGCGTGCCACGATGTCTAGGTGAGCGCCCGCCAGACTGCCCCTCCCGCCGACCCGGCGGGCCTGGCCCCGATGGACCGGGCCGGGCGCATGGGGCGACTGAGGGAGCTCATGGCCGAGGCCGGCTGCGAGGCGCTCCTCGTTTCCAACCTCACCAACGTGCGTTACCTGACCGGCTTCAGCGGGTCGGCGGCGCTGCTGTTCGTCCACCCCGGCGGCGCCGTCTTCGTGACCGACGGGCGCTACGCCACCCAGGCGCCCGCCGAACTGGCGCAGTCGCGGGTGCCGGCCGAGGTGCGGGTGCTCCCCGCCGTCGAGCAGCCCGCCCTGCTCGCCGAAATGGCGGGCGAGCGCCCCAGGGTGGGCCTCGAAGCCGAGGACGTGACCTGGGCGCGCCAGCAGCGATTGCGCGAGGAGTGGCCGGCGGGGACCGCGCTGGTGGCGACGGTGCACCTGGTGGAGGGGCTGCGGCGCCTGAAGGGCCCTGGGGAGATGGCCCGGGTCGCCACCGCCGCCACCACCGCCGACCGGGCCCTCGCCCAGGTGGCAGCCCTGCTGGGCGAGCGGCCGAGCGAGGTCGAAGTGGCGGTGGCCCTCGACTCGGAGATGCGCCGGCTGGGAGCGGAGGCGCCGGCGTTCCCGACGATCGTCGCCTCGGGGCCGAACGGCGCCGAACCGCACCACCACCCCGGCGCCCGCCGGCTGGGGCCAGGGGAACTGGTGGTGCTGGACTTCGGGGCCCGGGTCGACGGCTACTGCTCAGACATGACGAGGACCGTGCGCTCGGGCGGCCGGGCCATGGACGCCGACCTGCGCCGCATCGAGGCGGTCGTCCTCGCCAGCCAGGACGCCGGCCTCTCGGCGGTGCGGGACGGGGTGGCGGGGGCCGAGGTCGACCGCGCCTGCCGCGAAGTCGTTGAAGCGGCCGGGCTGGGGGAGTTCTTCGTGCACGGCACGGGCCATGGCGTCGGCCTGGACGTCCACGAAGCACCCTCGCTGTCCGCCCGCTCGCAAGATATACTCTGCTCCGGCCAGGTCGTGACCGTGGAGCCGGGCGTCTACGTCGCCGGCCTGGGCGGCGCACGCACCGAAGACACCGTCGTGGTCACCGAAGCAGGCTGCGAAGTCTTGACCTTGACGCCCAAATAAGTGAGCAAACAACTGGCCCGTGCCCCCGCCGTGCAAGCCCCAGGCGGCCTCGGAGGAGGCACGGGCGCCGAGACCGGAGAGAAGGCGCCGCAATGGCCGCTGTTTCGACCAACGACCTGAAGAACGGGATAACCCTCAACCTGCCCGAGGGGTTGTTCTCCGTCGTCGAGTTCCAGCACGTAAAACCGGGCAAGGGCGGTGCTTTCGTGCGCACCAAGCTTAAAAACCTCCGTACCGGCGCCGTTATCGACCGCACCTACCGGGCCGATGAAAAGCTGGACCAGGCGATCATCGAAAAGCGCGAGATGCAGTACCTCTACAACGACGGCGATGCCTATGTCTTCATGGACAATGCCGACTACGAGCAGCTGAGCTCGCCCCGCCAGGCCCTCGGTGCCGCCGCCCACTTCTTGAAAGAAGGGGACTCGGCGCTGTTGCAGTTCTACGACGGCGAGATCATCGGTGTCGACCTGCCCGCGGCAGTCGAGCTGACCGTAACCCAGGCCGAGCCCGGGGTCCAGGGCGACCGGGTGTCCGGCGCCCGCAAGCCGGCCACGTTGGAAACCGGCATCACTGTGCAGGTGCCGCTTTTCGTCAACCCGGGCGACAGGGTGAAGGTGGACACCCGCAGCGGGGAGTACCTCACCCGGGTCGGGAGCTAGCACTGCTAATGCTGAAGGTGCCTCGGGAGCAAGCGGGCAAGAGGTGGCGGCCGCTCGCCCGTGGAGATCCCAACGCCGCCACCAGGCCCAACGAGATGCCGAGCCCATGAGCCGAACGAGCGGCCGCCACCTGCCCCACGTAGTTCCCGAAGCCTCTGGGCGGGAGCCGGGCGGCCGCCGGGGCGCACGTGAGCGCGTCCTCGAGCTCCTCTACGAGTCCGACCTGAAGGACCAGCCGCTCCGCGAACTGGTGGGGGAGCTCCCGGTCCCGCCCCAGGCCTACGCGAGCAGCCTCATCCTCGGCGTCGGGGAGCACCAGGCCGAGATCGACGGGCTCATCGCCCACCACGCCATCGACTGGTCGATCGACCGCATGCCCGTGGTCGACCGGGCCCTGCTCCGGATGGCCGTGTTCGAACTGGGCTGGCGCCTCGACGTACCTACCAGCGTGGTCATTTCCGAGGCCGTCGAATTGGCCAAGGAGTACTCGACCGACGAGTCGGGCGGGTTCGTCAACGGCATGCTTGCCACCATTTCCCGTGAGCTGAGACCCGACGAGGATAAGCTCGGCACTCGACCGTGAAGCCGGTCCGGTGAGGCCGGCACGGGAGAGAGGAGAGCCCGGTTGGGTCAGCGTGAGCGTGCCCTGGTGTCCCCCGGCGGGGGGGTGTTCCGGGGCCGGGCTGTGGTCATGGGCGCCGGTGACGTCGAGCGGGCCACCTGGCGCATTGCTCACGAGGTGATAGAGCACAACGGGGGCGCGGCCCACCTTGTCCTGGTCGGCTTGCAAACCGGAGGCGTGTGGATCTCGTCCGAGCTGGCAGGGGTCATAGCCTCGGTGACCGGGGAGGTGGTGCCGGTCGGGTCCCTCGACGTCGCCTACTACCGCGACGACATCGGGCTGCGGCCGGTGCTGCCCGTTGCCGCTACGGAGGTACCCGTACCCCTCGACGGCGCGGTGGTCGTGCTCTGCGACGATGTCCTCTTCACCGGCCGGACCGTGCGCTCGGCCCTCGACGCCTTGTGCGACCTCGGCAGGCCGGCTGCCGTCCAACTGGCGGTCATGGTGGACAGGGGGCACCGGGAGCTGCCCATCCGCCCCGATTTCGTCGGCAAGAACCTCCCCACCCGCCGCTCGGAGATGGTGGACGTGAGCCGCGAGGGGGTCGTGTTGGGCGAGATGGTGGGGGCCCAGTC
>JBOGGK010000608.1:0-1975 GCA_050744045.1 Acidimicrobiales bacterium
GTTCGCGTCCGAGGGCGATCTGCTCACGGTCATGGAGCAGGTCGCGCGCCTTTCGATCCGGCTTACATTCCAGAGCGTCCTCGAGGAGATCGTCTGTGACGAGCTCGGACGCGACCGCTACGAACCCAAGGACGACGAGTCCGCAGACGGCGAGCGCAACGGCTGGCAGCCACCGCGCACCATCAAGACCGCGCTCGGCCCGGTCGCCCTACAGCGACCGAAGCTGCGCCACGCCCACTCGGCGCTGTGCGACCAGCTCTTTGGGTCCGGCGTGACAAGGACGAACGCGCTCGAGACGCTCGTCATCTCCTGCTGGGTGCGGGGGCTGTCGGACCGGGACATCGAGGCCATGCTGGCCGAGGTCTTCGGCGACGAGGCCAAAGTCTCCAAGGCCACCGCCAGCAGGATCTGCCAGCGCCTGCGGGCAGAGCTCGGCACCTGGAAAAGGCGCGACCTCTCCAAGACCAAGGTCGACTACCTCTACCTGGACGGCAGCTTTTTCAAGATGCACCCGAAGTCCAAGGCCGAGCCGGTGCTGGCGGCCTGGGGCACCGGCACCGACGGCCACGCCGTGTTCTTGGGCCTCGGGCCCGGCGCCACCGAGTCAGCCGACGCTTGGCGTGGCTTCCTGGAGGACCTAAAGGACCGGGGCCTCCGTTCACCGCTGCTCGTCATCTCCGACGGCGGCAAAGGGCTCTGTAGTGCCATCGAGACCTGCTTCCCTGCGGCGTTGCACCAGCGCTGTGCCGTGCACCTGTGCCGCAACGTCCTCGCAAAGGTCCCCAAAGATGCCCAGGACGAGGTGAAACGCGACTACTGGGCCATCTTGGACGGCATCGAGGCCGAGGGCGACGCGGCCCTGGCCGAAGGACGCCGAAGAGCGCAACGGTTCATCGCCAAATGGAAGCCCCTCTACCCGTCGGCTGTCGCCTGCGTGGAGGACAACCTGGACGCTTTGCTCGTGCACCTGCGCTTCCCCAAGGACCACCGCAAGCGCGTCCGGCACTCGAACTTGATCGAGCGCACCTTCGGCGAGACCCGCCGGCGCGTAAAGGTGATCGGGCGGCTCCCGGGCGAGGCGAGCTGCCTGAGCCTGGTCTGGGCGGTGCTCGACCGGGCCTCCAAGGGCTGGCGAGGGCTCACCATGAGCCCTGCCAGCTTGCGGCGCCTCCAAGACCTCCGGCACGAACTGCTGGGGGCCCCAGGCCCCCGGGGGAGCCTCGGGGCAGCACCGACGAGCAGCGAGGAGGTGGCGGCGTGAGCCCCGTGCGCGACAATACCGCGACGACAGATTGCCCGGTCTGCGGCAGGGCTTTCGAGCCTTCCCGGGCGCCGCCGCTACTGCTCGACCGCTTGCCGCCAGGCTAGTTTCAGGCACAAGAAAGCTGCTCCCCAAAGACCAGTCGTCGCCAAGCCCGACACCGTCTACTTGTGCCCGGTGTGTGAGGAGCGCTACCTGGGCGACCAATATTGCAGCGACTGTGCGACATTCTGCCGCCGGCTCGGCCCAGGAGGCCTGTGCCCGTGCTGCGATGACGCTATTTCGGTCACAGAACTCCTTAGCCCTGAACAGTTCATGCCGTCGTTGCCCACCAAGGAGGGCAACCGTCGGATAACGGTCACTACCCAGAGATAAGCTTACGACTGGAACCTGCGTCCGTCAGCTTTACACCACTCCTGAGACGCCACCAAACGCCGAAGTCCCGGGCGTGACGGTCTCAGCACTGATAATGCTGACGTTTACGAGTGGCAAAGCCGCAAGCTCGCCAAGGCCGTAGTTGTCTGTAGTAGTATGTAGGTGTGCTGACCCGGGTCGACTGGAGCAAGCGGGCCGAGTACGTCCGGACACGCCATGCCGTTCAACCGGAGTGGGCTGACGAGGCCGTTCGGGACGATCACGCCGTATGGCTCAGGCCCGATCCGGCCTGCCGCAGCGGCCGTTCGGTACGCGTGATCGGCTACTCGGCCAGCGCGA
>JBOGGK010000609.1:0-25878 GCA_050744045.1 Acidimicrobiales bacterium
GGCCCGTACAGGCCGGTGTCCGGCGCGACGACGCCAAAGGTCTTCGAGCGGCCGCTCGCCAGCGCCCGGGCCGCCGAATTAGGCCGGTAGCCAAGCTGGTCGATAGCCGCCAGAACCCGTGCCCGGGTGATCTCGCGGACGCTCGGGTGCTTGTTGAGGACCCTCGACACGGTTTGGTGTGACACGCCCGCGAAGCTGGCCACGTCGGAAATGGAGGGAGAACGCCCCGGGTGCTCCCGGGTCGCCGGAGCGCCGGGTGAGGCGGGCGCCGCCAGCGCCTTGTCAGCCTCGAGCTTCACCGGGCCTCCTCTTGGGGACAGGCTGGGCTTCCACGCCCATCGGTGAGAACGCTAACATCAAGCCCATGGTCAGTGCCGTCTACTCCATAGGGCTCGACTTCGGCACGGCCTCGGCCCGAACTTTGCTGCTCGATCTACGTTCGGGAAAGGAGGTGGCGGTATGTGAGGTAGCATATTCCCACGGGGTGATCTCCGACATGTTACCGGGGTCGAGTGAGCGCCTTCCAAGCGACTGGGCGCTGCACGACCCTGACGACTACTTCGCCGCGCTCGAGGCGGGGGTGGCCGGCGTGCTGGCTGAGCGGCCGGAGGCCGCTCCGCAGGTCATAGGGATCGGCCTCGACGCGACTTCCTGCACGGTCCTGCCGGTGACCCAAAAAGGCGAACCGCTTTGCCGATCAGCCCCATTGCGCTCCCGGCCGCACTCCTGGGCCAAGTTGTGGAAGCACCACGCGGCCCAAGCCGTCGCCAACCGGTTGAGCGAGGTGGCGACGGATCGGGAAGAGCCTTTCCTGGGCCGCTACGGAGGGCGGATCTCATCAGAGTGGTACTTTCCCAAGCTGATCCAGGTCTGGTTGGAGGACCGCGAGGTGTACGAGGCGACCGGGCGGTTCCTCGAAGTGGCGGACTGGCTCGTGTGGCAGTTGACCGGCTCCGAGCGCCGCTCCGCTTGCCCAGCATCCTACAAAGCCCTCTGGTCAGAGGAAAGAGGCATCCCGACAACGGCCTATTTCGAAGCTGCCTACCCCGGCTTCTCCCGGCCCGAAGAAAAGTTGGGGCGCACCTTCCTCCCCCTCGGTTCCCGCGCCGGCTACCTGCGCCCGGAACTGGCTCGCCGCCTGGGCCTCCCCGGGACCGTGGCGGTGGCCGTCGGCAACGTCGACTCCTTCGTCTCGTTCCCTGGCGTCGGAGCCGAAAGCACCGGATCTTACGTCATGGTCATCGGCACCTCGATCTGCGACATGGTGGTCCACCCCAAGGAGATCTTTCTCACCGGCATGACCGGTGTCGCCAAAGACGGGATCTTCCCGGGGCTTTACGGTTACGAAGCCGGCCAACCGGCAGTCGGGGACATGCTGGCCTGGTTCGGCGACAAGCTCGCCCCCTCTGGGGTCAACAGCTCGCCCGGCCAGACGCTGGCGGGACTGGAGCGAGCTGCCGCCGTGCTGGCACCCGCCCAGACCGGGCTCGTCGCGTTGGACTGGTGGAACGGTAACCGCAGCGTGCTGGCGGACGCCGACCTGTCAGGAGTGATCGCGGGGCTCACCTTGCAAACGACCCCCACCGACGTCTACCGCGCCCTTTTGGAGTCCATCGCGTTCGGCAACAAGGCGATCCTCGACAGCTTCGCCCAAGAGGGCTTCCAACTGGACGAGATCCATGCCTGTGGTGGGATAGCCGACAAGAGCCCCTTCCTCATGCAGTTGCTGGCCGACGTCTCTGGCCTGCCGGTGAAGGTCCCTGCGTCCTCGCAGGTGCCTGCCAGGGGGTCGGCGCTCTTCGGGGCCGTCGCCGCCGGTGAAGAGGCAGGAGGCTTCGCGGATATAACCGGAGCCGCAAGTGCGCTCCGGCCACCGCCCGGCAACACGTACCTGCCCCGACCTGATGCGACAGAAACCTACCGGAAAATCTATCACATCTGGAAAGGCCTACACGATACGTTCGGGCACAGCCATGCCGTTTGGTTACACGACCTGAAGCAGCTCAAGCGCCAGGCTCGCCCTGAACGACCCAACAGTACCACGACAAAGGAGGTCCAGTGACCACTCGGAGGCGGCCAAAGATAGGCCTGCTCGGGGTAATGCATCAACTCTACGACGACATGATCCCCGGCATAACCGATCATCAGGCCAGTTATGCCCGCGAGCTCGCCAGCTCCCTTTCGCAGGCTGCCGACGTCGTGTTCACCCGGCCCGCGAGGGACCGAGCCGACGTCGAAGCGGTTGTCCGCGAGCTCAACGCGGCGCGGGTCGACGGGATCATGGTCGTGATGTTGACCTACGGGCCCGCCATGCGCACAGTGCGCGCCCTGCTCGAGAACCCGCTCCCTGTGCTAGTCGCCAACGTGCAACCCGAGGGGGCGGTCACCGATCACTGGGACATGGCCGACCTCACCTACAACCAGGGGATCCACGGCGCTCAGGACCAGGCGAACGCCTTGTTGCGAAGCGGTGTCGCCTATTCGGTCATTACCGACGACTGGCGATCAGTATCGTTCCGGGCTCGTTTCGAGTCCTGGGCCAGAGCGGCGATGACCGCCAGCTCCCTCAGGCGGGCCAAGATCGCCCTCTTCGGGTACCCGATGAACGGAATGGGCGACATCTTGTACGACGCGCCGAGCATGTTGCGCCGCATCGGGCCCATGGTCGTCAACGAAAGCCTGGGCGAGTTCCACCGCAAGATCCAAAACGTGACCGAGGTCGACGTCAAAGAGCTCGTCGACGTGCACCACCAACGCTTTGCGGTGAGCCCGGAGCTCCCCGGTGAGAGCCACGCATATGCCGTCCGCATGGAACTGGCCCTGCGCTCCATGCTCGAAGCCGGCGGTTACGAGGGTTTTGCCATCCATTTCGAGCCGGTAGGTAACGACGGGCGCTTCCGGCAGCTCCCCCTGCTGGCGGCGTCGGACCTGATGGCTGAGGGGTACGGGTACGGTGCCGAGGGCGATACCAACGCGGCATCCCTGCTTTGTGCCGGCCACCTACTCGCAGGCGATGCCCACTTCTCCGAGATGTACGCCATGGACTTCTCCATGGGCTCGGTGCTAATAAGCCACATGGGCGAAGGCAACTGGAAGGTGGCCCGGTCCGACCGGCCGGTCAAGCTCATCGACCGGCCGCTCGGCATCGGCGGTTTGGGCAACCCCCCGACGGCAGTTTTCTCGGCCGAGCCAGGGCCGGCCACGACCGCCGCGCTCGTGCCATTGGAAGGTGATAACTACCGGCTCGTGGTAGGTAAAGGAGAGGTGCTCGACACGCCGGAGCTGCCTCAGGTAGAGATGCCCTATTTCCACTTCCGGCCGGCGAGCGGTTTGAACAACTTCATGGAACGGTGGCTGCGCAACGGGGGTACCCATCATTTCTGCACCAACCTCGGTGACCACGTCCAGCGGTGGCGGTACCTGGCCGAGATGCTCGAGATCGACTTCGTCGAGATCTGAGCGAGAGCGTAGGCGCCGACCAGTGCTGGAGATGCTCAAGGCCGCCGTCCTAGCTGCCAACCTGGAGCTGCCGCGAGCCGGGCTGGTCGCCTTGACGTGGGGCAACGTGTCGGGCCGCGACCCCGCCAGCGGCCTCGTCGTGATCAAACCCTCGGGCCTGCCTTACAGCGCCATGACGACCGGCGACCTGGTGGTCCTGGACGCGCAGGGGTCCGTCGTCGAAGGCGAGAGGCGACCGTCGACCGACAGCCCCACCCACCTTTGCCTGTACCGGGGCCTGGACGGCATCGGGGGGGTCGTCCATACCCATTCCACGTGGGCGACGGCCTGGGCACAAGCACGCCGGCCCATTCCATTGCTCGGGACTACCCACGCCGACCTGTGCTCGTACGCCGTGCCCGTGACAGAGCCGATGAGTGCTGCGCAAGTCGGGGCCGGTTACGAGACGGCCACCGGGGCGGCGATCCTCGATGCTGTCGGCGACCGCAGCCCCGACGAGCTGCCGGCGGTGCTCGTGGGGGGCCACGGGCCGTTTTGCTGGGGCCCCACGCCCGCCAAGGCCGTCGAAGCAGCGATAACTTTGGAGGCGGTGGCAAAAATGGCCTGGTTGACCACGGTGCTGCACCCGGGTGCGGCGCCTCTGGAGCCACATGTTGCGGAGCGCCACTTCTCCCGCAAGCACGGGGCCAATGCATATTACGGGCAGGTGTAGGACCTCCCCGTGAAGGCCGCCAGGTTGCAACGTGCTGGGGAGATAGCGGTCGTGGACGAACCACGTCCAGTGCCCTTGGCAGGCGAGAGCCTCGTGCGGGTGTCAACGGTCGGGATCTGCGGGTCGGACCTGCACTGGTTCCGCGAGGCCAGCATCGGCGACGCCCGGCTCGAGCAGGCATTGGCGTTGGGCCATGAGTTCGGCGGCGTGGTCGAGGGGGGCCCCCTGGGCGGGCGGCGCGTAGCAGTCGACCCCGCCGCCCCCTGCGGCACGTGCGAGCGTTGCCGGGAGGGGAACGAGAACCTGTGCCCCTATGTGCGCTTCGCCGGCCACGGCATCACCGACGGCGGCCTGCGGGAGTACATCTCTTGGCCGACCGCGCTCCTCCAACCCGTGCCCGAAGGTCTGAGCGACGCTGCCGTCGCTCTCTTGGAGCCTCTGGGTGTGGCCCTCCACGCCATCGACCTCGGGCACCTGCGCTTCGGCGGCTCGGTGGCCGTGGTCGGCTGCGGGCCGATCGGGCTCCTCATGGTCCAGATCGCTCGGGCGGCCGGTTGCGCCTCGGTGACCGCTGTCGAGCCCCTGGCTCATCGCCGCACGGCCGCCAGCCAGTGCGGCGCTGACCTCGTGCTGTCACCCGAGCAGGCCAAAGGCGACGTCGGCGGCGTCGACGTCGCTTTCGAAGCGGCGGGCGACGACGACGCAGTTGCTTCCAGCATGGCGCTCGTCCGGCCTGGCGGACGGGTGGTCCTCGCCGGGATCCCCGACGACGACACGACGCGTTTCCCCTCCGGCCTGGCCCGTCGCAAGGGCCTCACAATTGCCATGGTCCGCAGGATGAAGAATGCCTACCCGCGCGCTATCAGCTTGGCCGAGCGCAAGGTGATAGCACTCGACCTCTTGGTGTCCCACCGGTTCCCCCTGGGAGAAGCGGCGGCGGCCTTCCGTTTTGCTGCCGGTCGCGAGGGGCTGAAGACGGTGGTGGACGTCACTAGCCCCTGAGGGTCCCCCTTTCCCCGCTGCCTTGCACCGCCGCGGCGGCTCATGTTAGCGTTCTCAACAATGACATAAGCGCAAAAGGGGGGTTCAGCAAACAAAAAGGCTTCTCATGCCATAGACGTGTAACCGACCGGGGACTCACGCTGGGATCTCATGCTCGGGTAATTGCGCTCCTGCTCGGTCCCCCGCGCCGGGCCGCATCTCGGCCTCGTGCTGGCGAGCACCGTCGGCGCGAGCCATTTCGTGGAACGGAGGTGAGCGATAACATGATCGTGGGCGTAGGGACGCGGCCCTCGCTTGGAGGGCTTGGCCGGACCTGTGTGGATTTGGGCTGTCCATTGGGCAGAGGGACGTGTTCGTGACCAAGGTCGCCGTTGACCTCCACCGCCCCCTCGGTGCCCTCGACCGGAGAGTGTTCGGCGGTTTCGTGGAGCACCTCGGTCGGTGCATCTACGGCGGCCTCTACGAAGAGGGCTCGCCCCTGGCGGACGAGCGGGGCTTCCGCCGAGACGTCCTCAGGCTACTTCGGGACCTGCGGGTCGCGGTCCTGCGTTGGCCGGGAGGCAACTTCGCCTCCAACTACCACTGGCAGGACGGGATCGGCCCGAAGGACGCCCGGCCCGTGCGACCCGAGCTCGCCTGGGGAGGGACGGAGCCGAACCGGTTCGGGACCGACGAATACCTCGAGTACTGTGCCGAGCTCGGCGCCGAGCCCTATATCTGTTTGAACATGGGCTCGGGCACCCTGGAGGAGGCGCTCGCCTGGGTGGAGTACTGCAACGGTGAGCGGCAAACTGCCTGGGCCAACCGGCGCCGGGCGAACGGGCATGAGGAGCCCTACCGGGTGCCCTGGTGGGGCCTCGGCAACGAGATCTACGGCGCCTGGCAGGTGGGGGCCCTCTCGGCGGAGGAGTACGTGGCCGAGGCCACCCGTTGGGCCCGGGCCATCAAGATGATCGACCCTGCTGCCCGGCTCGTGTCGTGCGGGGAGCTCGGCGGGACCGACTGGGACGCCACGGTCATCGACGGGCTCGCCCCGCTCATCGACCTCCACTCCATCCATCTCTACACCGGTGCCGAGGACTACTGGACGAATGTCCTCTCCCCGCACGCGGCCGAGCGGGCCATCTCCACAACCGCCGCCATGCTCGGGCGTGCAGCCTACAAGCACCGGCTCGAGCGCCCCCCGCGGATCGCCTACGACGAGTGGAACGTCTGGTTCCGGAGCATGACCGGCGGGCTGGAGGAGCGCTTCGTCCTGCAGGACGCGCTGGCCGTGGGGACCTACCTCAACGTGTTCGTGCGCAACTGCTCCTGGGTGGCCATGGCCAACCTGGCCCAGATGGTGAACGCCATCGCGCCCATCGTGACCACCCCCGAGGCGGCGGTCGTCCAGCCCATCTACTACCCGGTCCTCCTGCACGCGGAGGGGCACCTCCAGACGGCAGTCGATGCCTTCGTAGGCGGCCCCACCGTGCAGGCCCCCGATGAGCTGCGCAGCCGCTGGCCGCACCGGGTAGCCGACCTCGGCCCCTTCACCCTGGTGGACGCCGCCGCCACCACCGACCAGGGGCGCTCCAGCTTGGCAGTCACCCTGGTCAACCGCTCCGAGGAGGACGAGCGGGTGGAGCTGGTCCTCCGAGACGCCCTCTTCGACGGCAAGGTGCAGCTCCGCTGCCTCGCCGGCCCCGGCCGCCCCTCGGTGGTCCCCGGAGTGGAGGAGGTCGGGCTCTCCGAGGGGAGCGAAGTGCCGGCGGGGAGCATAGTCGTGCTCAGCCTGCCGGCCCGCTCCTTCACGCTCGTGGAGGCCGGGGTCTCCCGCGCCTAGATAGCTGGCTAGACGCGGGGGCGAGACAGGGGCCAACCGAGACAGAGCCCAGCAAGGTCCGAGACGAGGCCGGCGAGGGAGGCCCGGCAAAACAGTGAGCACAACAAAAAAGAGTGAGCCAACAAAGGCCGGTCCTGGCAACCGCCGGGGCGGTCGGAAGACGAGAGAATAGAAAGGAATACAACGAGATGAGCAACAAGCAGTCACAACTGCGCCGGCCCCGGCTCCGCCCGGGCCGGCGAATGGCCGTAGGTGGCTCCATGGCCGCCCTGGCCTCGGTGGCCACGTTCGCCGTAGGGGCCGGCACGCCCGCCGCCTCGGCAACCAGGGTGCCCGCCGCCAAGAAGGCGGTGAGCTCCTGCTCGCCGAACGCCACCAAGATCACCTTCTTGGCCTGGGTGCCCGGGATGGACCGGCTGGTGAAGCAGTACAACTCGACCCAGTCCAAGGTCTGTGTGACCCTCGACGACGTGGGCGCGGGCAACCCCGAGTACGTCAAGCTCGCCGAGGCCCTCAAGACCGGGAAAGGCGCCCCCGACACAGCAGAGGTCGAGTACGACGAGCTGCCCTCCTTCGAGGTCACCCACAACACCGTCGACCTCGCCAAGTACGGCGCCAACAAGTACAAGAACAGGTTCGACCCCTGGGCCTGGCAGGAGGTCAGCCAGGGCAGCCACGTCTACGCGATGCCCGGCGACGCCGGGCCGATGGGCTTTTACTACAACGCCAAGCAACTGGCCAAGTACCACATCACGCCGCCAGCGACCTGGGCGCAGTTCTCGGCGGACGCCGCCAAGCTGCACAAGGCCGACCCGAAGGCGTACCTCACGAACTTCGCCGCCACCGACCTGCAGTGGGTGCTCAGCCTCATGAGCCAGGACAACGCCTTCCCCTTCACCTACACCGGGGGCGCTAACGTCACGATCGACTTCACCGGGCCCAAGCAGATGGCGTTCGCCAATTACTGGCAGAAGATGCTGTCCGCCCACGAGCTCAATGCCCTGACGGACGTGTCGGCGCAGTCCTTCGCCGCCATGGACAAAGGCATCGACGCGAGCTGGCTGAGCTCGGCCTGGGGACCGTCCTACTTCGCGCCGGACGTCAAGGCGACGCTCGGGGACTGGCGGGCGGCGGCCATGCCGCAGTGGAAGGCCGGTCAAGACATCGCCGCCAACTGGGGCGGCTCGTCCTACCCGGTGTTCACCACGAGCAAGTACCCCGCCCAGGCCGCCGCGTTCTCCGAGTGGCTGAACGGGACCAGTGCCGCCTGGAAGACCGAGGTGACGGCACCGTCCTCTTTGTTCCCGACCTTCAAGGCCGAGGCCAGCAGCCCGTCGTTCGCCGACATCGAGGTCCCGGTCTCGGGCAAGACGCACCCGAACGCGGTGTTCGCCAAGGCCGGCGTGAAGGCAAAGGCGGTCTCGTGGCCGCCCTTCATGACCAAAGCGCTCACTCTGTCGGGCACCACCTTCGCCGGGGTGCTGAACGGCAAGGAAACCCTGCAGTCGGCCTTCAAGACGTTCCAGAACCAACTCGTGAGCTACGCCAAGAGCGAGGGCTTCACCGTCAAGAGCTGACCATCGTCGAGCCCCACCGGATTGTAGGGCTTGGCCCAGCGGGCATACCCGGGGCGGAAAGGCTCCGCCTCGGGATGCCCGGTGGCGGCCGGGGTGGCGGGCCCCTCCTCGCCGCTCCGGGCGCTGCCGCCGACCGCCTGGTAGAACTGGCCAGGGAGGGGCCGGGGCGAAGTCCCGGCCCGGGAAGCAACACACGGAGAGAGCGCGAGAGGAGCAGCACCGATGACCGGCCGATCGCGACCATGACCGTCACGGGCGTGGCGAAGAGCATCCCCCAGCAGTACGGCCGCGGGCGGAGGGCACTGGCGAGGCCCACTTCGCCCGGAGGCGCGCGCCACCGGAACTGGGTCCACCGGAGGGACAGGCGCGGGCTATGGTTCGTGGTGCCCTTCCTCGTGGCGTTCCTCCTGTTCACGATCGTCCCGTTCGGGTACTCGATCTACACAAGCCTGTACAGCTCGAAGCTGATCGGTGGCACCGTCTACTCGGGCCTGGTCAACTACCACACCATCTTCCAGACCAGCGCCTTCTGGTCCGGCTTCGTGCGGGTCATCATCTTCGGGGCGATCCAGATCCCGATCATGCTCGCAATCGCCTTCTTCTTCGCAACTATGTTCGACCTCGGGATCGCCCGGTGGGGAGGGCTGTTCCGCACGATCTTCTTCATCCCCTTCGCCGTGCCGGCGGTGGTCGCCTCGGTGATGTGGTCCTTCCTGCTCGAGCCGGAGTTTGGCCCCTTCACCCACTTGGCCGGTGCGCTCGGGTTCCCAGGCACGAACTTCCTCGGTCCGAGCCTCATCTTCCCCGTCCTCATCCTCGTGGTGATCTGGGAGTGGACCGGCTATAACATGGTCATCCTCTACACCGCTCTCAAGTCGGTGCCCCGCGACGTAGTGGAGGCCGCGGTGCTGGATGGTGCCTCGCTCTCGAGAGTGGTGCTCAGGATGAAGCTGCCGATGGTCCGCACGGCGATCATCGCCCTCGTCTTCTTGAACGCTATCGGGGCCCTTCAGCTGTTCACCGAACCCCTGATCCTCCAGGCGTACGCGCCCCAGTCGATCAGCAACAACTGGACGCCTACGCTCTACCTCTACAACACGGCCATTGGCGGCCAGCAGTACAACCTCGCGGCAGCGGGTGCGGTCATCTTCGGCCTCGTGATCGTAGTCTTCTCGCTCGTCTCGCTGCTCTCGAGGCGCCGGAAGGGAGAAATGGCATGACGGTTGGCGACATTTCCGTCCACTCCGCCCCGCAGCCGGTTGTGCACCGGCGGAGCCGCGCCGACCACCGGCGCCGGCGCCGGGAGGAGAGGATGGTCTCCTTGCGCCTGTACGGGCTCAGGCGAGGGACCGTCACGACGGTGACCGTCATCTGCATCCTTTTCGCGCTCTTCACGCTGGTGCCGATCGTCTGGATGCTCATCAACTCGACCAAGACCCAAGCGAACATCTTCGAGTCCTTCGGCTTCTGGTTCGCGCCCCCGTTCAGGTTCCTGCACAACTTCCGGATGCTCTTCGAAAACGTCGACGGCGACGGCACCTACATCCGGTGGCTCGGCAACACCGCCCTTTACGCCGCCCTGGGCGGGTTCGGGGCGACCGCGCTGTCGGCGCTCGGTGGCTACGGGTTCGCCCACTTCCAGTTCCGTGGCAGCAGGGTCACCTTCTACATCATCCTTGCTGCACTCCTCGTGCCGATCGCGGCGATCACCTTGCCGCTGTACTTCGTTTACGCCAAAGTCGGGCTGATAAACAGCATTTGGGGGATGATCCTCCCGAGCATGGTGGCCCCAGTCGGGATCATCTTGATGCGCATCTTCATCCAAGCCTCGGTACCGCGAGAGCTGATCGACGCCGCTCGCATGGACGGGGCCGGCGAGGCCCGCATCTTCTTCCGACTCGCACTTCCCCTGATGATGGCGGGCCTCACGACCGTGCTGCTGCTAAGCGTCGTGGGCATCTGGAACAACTACTTCCTCCCGCTCGTCATCTTCAGCGAGAACAACCTCTACCCGCTCACCCAGGGGCTCGGGCTGTGGGCATCGCACGCTTCCACCAGCGGTGACCAAAACATCTACCCGCTGCTCGTGATCGGCGGCCTGGTCACCATGGTCCCCTCGATCGGGCTCTTCCTCGTCGTCCAGCGGTACTGGCGAGGCGGCGCCCTGCTCGGCAGCTTCGCCGGCTAGCGGGGCTCGGGGACCAGGATCCGCTCTTCCGGCGTAGGGAGGGGCGGGTAGGCAAAGGTTTTCTTGCACTTGCCCGCCTCCCTCCCTATGATGCCGGGGATGACGCCGGCACCAGCCGTACTCGGGGGGCCCATAGAGCCCCGCTCCAGCCTTCACTCGGTCTTGCGGCCGTTGCCGGGCCGGGCCGTACGCCTCCAGGGGGGGTTCTGGGGGGAGCGCCAGCAGCTCAACCGGGAAGTGACGATCCCCCACGGCATAGAGATGCTCGAGGAGTGGGGCAGCCTGGATAACCTCCGCGTCGCGGCAGGGGAGTCGCGCAAGGATTACCACCTGCCCTTGTTCACCGACTCTGACGTCTACAAGCTGCTCGAGGCTATCGCCTGGGACCGCCAGCACGGGCCTTGCACCGGTCTCGAAGTGTTCTACGAGCGCACGGCGCGGCTGCTGGCCGCGGCACAATCGCCCGACGGCTACCTGAACTCCTTCGTCCAAGCCGGGGCCGCGAAACGCTTCGGTGACCCCGCCATGGGCCACGAGCTGTACTGCGCAGGCCATCTTTTCCAAGCCGCAGTGGCAGAGTCACGCAGCGGTCCTGGCTCGGGCCGCACCGGCGGGGGCGGTACCGGCCAGGGGCAGGACCAACCGCTCGGGAACGTCGCGTCGCGCTTCGCGGCGTACCTCCTCGACGCGTTGGCGGCGATGCCATCGTTCGTGCCCGGCCACCCCGAAGTGGAAATGGCCCTCGTAGAGACCTATCGCCAGAGCGGTACCGAGGCCCTACTCGACTTGGCCGCCAACCTGGTCGGCCGGCGGGGGCAGTCGTCGCTGCATTTCGGCTCGTTCGGGCCCGAGTACTTCCAGGATGATATCGAGGTGGCCAAGGCGGAGACCATCCGCGGCCACGCGGTGCGGGCGCTCTACCTGCTAAGCGGCGTCGCCGACCTTTACATGGAGACCGGCCGCCCGGAGCTGTTGCGCTCCTGCGCCGACCAGTGGGAGGACATGGTGACCGCCAAGACCTACCTAACCGGGGGGGTGGGCTCCCGGCACGAGGACGAGGCCTTCGGCGAGGCTTACGAGCTGCCTCCTGACCGTGCCTACTGCGAGACTTGCGCGGCGATAGCCAGCATCATGTGGAACTGGCGGATGTGCCTCATAACCGGCGAAGCCCGTTTCGCCGAGCTCGTGGAACGCACCCTCTATAATGGGTTCCTCGCCGGCTGGGGCTTGGACGGGCAGAGCTTCTTTTACGTCAACCCCCTCCAGAGCCGGGGCAGTGTCGAACGAAAGCCGTGGTACCGCTGCGCTTGCTGCCCGCCCAACGTCATGCGCCTCATGGCCAGCCTGGAGCATCTCGTGGCCACAGGGGCACCCGACGGCGTGCAACTGCACCAGTTCGTGCCGGCGACTATCGCCGTGCAGATGGCGGGTGGCCCTTTCCGGGCCAAGCTCGACACGCCCTATCCCTACGAGGGCTGGCTGACCCTCCAAGTCGACCAAGCGCCGGCAGAAGCGACCGCGGTCGCGATCAGGGCGCCTTCGTGGGCCCCCGAGCTCACCGTAGAGGTAAACGGCGCCGCCCACAGCGAAGGCCCGGGGCCCGATGGCTACGTCCGTGTCCGGCGCCAATGGCAAGGCGGGGACGAGGTTTCTATTTCCTTCCCGCTCCGGCCGCGGGTACTCCGGCCAGATCCCCGGGTCGAGGCAGTGCGTGGGTGCGCCGCCTTGGAACGGGGACCGCTCGTGTACTGTTTCGAGGCGCCGGACCGCGCGGGCGCGGCGCTGGGCGACATCGCCGAGGTCGACGTGAGCGGCGGCGTGGGCGAGAAGCGGGCGCAAATTGGCAGCGAGAAGCTGGTCGAGCTCACTGTCGCCGGGCGGAGCCTGTCCACCCAAGCTAGCCGGCGCTGGCCCTACTACGACGAGGGGCCGGCCCGACCGGACGAGGGGACAGACGTCGTGCTGTCCGCGGTCCCGTACTATGCCTGGGCCAACCGTGGCCCCTCGCGGATGCGGATCTGGGCGCCCGAAGCCCGCCCCTAGCAGTTCGGGTCACCCCCGGCCCCCGGGGACGCCCCCCCCGGCGCCTGCGCCTTGACGGGCCCCGCGGCGCGCAGTAGCCTTTGCGAGGAAAGGCTTTTCCTAGCGATTGGAGATCCCGGCGCCGCGGCCAGGAACCGCGGGCTGGGCTGGACGACGCCGAGCACCGCTCGTCAGTTCACCGCGCTCGGCAGGAAACAGGAGTAGAACTAGGCGTGGGTGGGAGAAGCCGGCACTTCGGCTGGCAAACCGGAGCTCCACGGGTACGTGCGTGGGATGGGCGCCCGAGCCGCGTCAGCCGCCCGGTGCATTAGGTGAGCCGCTTGGACAACCTAGAGCCGGGTCGCTATCATCGGGAAAAGTCAAGGAAAAGGCTTTCGTGCGCAATGCTCTGCTAAAGAAGGGTGGTCCGCTATGAAACGAAGGTATTCGAAGATCCTCGTGCCGGCTATTGGGACAGCACTGGTGGTGTCAATGACAGCGCTCCCGGTGACAGGCGTCCCCGCGGCCTCGGCGGCAACGACCGCCAACGTCAACCGTTCCAGGGCCAACGGGTCCAAGTTCGGGGTCAATGCCACGGGGAAGGTGACGTTCTGGATTAGAGACGCCACAGAAGCAGCGGCGCTCAAGCTGATCCCCAAGTTCAACAAGACCCACAAGCACCTGAAGATCATCACCCACGTGACCTCGCCCAACGACGACACGAGCCAGCTCGCGACGGCGATCCGGGCCGGTGACCCGCCTGATCTCGTCGGGCTCAACGACATCGACGTCCCAGAGTTCTCGCACGAGGGAGCTCTCATGAACATCACCTCTGATGTCAACGCGCTGCCCTACAAGTCCAAGCTGAGCCCAGGCCACCTCGCCCTGGCCGCGATCGGCAACCAGTACTATGGGGTGCCGTACCTTTCGGACTTGTCGGTGCTCTGGTACAACAAGGACCTCTTCAAGCAAGCCGGTATCGCGGCTGCCCCCACGACGTTTGCCCAGATCGCCGCGGACGCCAAGAAGGTCTCCGCGCTCAGCACGCCGTCCAAGCCTGTCTACGGCCTGTCGTTCGCAGGCGACTGCCAGGGCTGCCTCGGCTTCGTGATGCTGCCCGACGTCTGGGCGAGCGGCCAGCACCTGATCAGCGGGCCACTCGGCACCCAAAAGGCAAACATCGCACACAACGCGCCGCTCAAGGCGCTGCTCAAGGTCTACGCTCAGGTCTGGGCCGGCAAAGAGGCCCCGCCGTCCGACCGGACCCAAGATGGCACCACCTGGGGCCAACAGTTTGGCAAGGGCAACGTAGGTCTGTTGCCAGGTGACTATGGCTTCTTCACCACCTTCGAGAAAGAGGGCCTCTCGCCCAGCGCGTTCGCCGACGTGCCGCTGCCCAGCGAGAACGGTGGCCACGGCAGCACCTTCGATGGGGGAGACGACTTCGTGATCCCCGAAGGCGCCAAGAACCCATCCGGTGCTTGGGAAGTCGTGAAGTGGTTCCTGGCAAAGGCGCAGCAGGAGCAGTACCCGGCCGACGGCGAGTCACCCGTGCGCAGCGACATAGTCACTCCGTCGTTCGCCAAGAAGTACATCTATGACGCCGTAGCGCTCGACACTCTCAAGTGGGGCTCTGTCGAGTACACCCTTGCGTACAACGCAGTCTTCAACAACCCGGGCTCACCGTGGCTGAAGATGTTCGATGAGGCCGTCTACAGCAACAACGTCAACAAAGCCCTCCAGATCGGCCAAAGCGGCATCCAGGCGACGCTGGACGCGGCCGACACCTAGTAATCGATGCTGCGCCCCCGGTACGAAGCTGCACCCCGGCCCGCCGGGGTGCAGCTTCGTGACCAGGTGACCAGGTGAAGACGGGCGAGCTGGCCGCGCCGGTCTTGCGCCCCCCCGGAGGGGAGGCGTTGATCCCTCCACGACGCCAGCGCCGCTCGGGCCCGCAAGCTCGGCGGGAGGCCCGGACCGGCTACTGGCTCATCGCGCCGGCCATTGCGTTCGTCGGCGTTTTCATCTTGTACCCCCTCGGGTTCGGCGCGTTCATCTCGTTCACCAACTTCCCCCTCGTGGGCCCGTACCACTTCGTAGGGGGGGCCAACTACGACGCCTTGGCGCACAACCCGGTCTTCTTGCACTCGATTGTCTTCACCTTGGAGTACACGGCGATCGTGACCGTCCCGATCCTCGTAGTCGGTTACCTGCTCGCCGTCTTCACTCGCTCCAACCGGTTGGGCTCGACGCTGTTCCGCACGTGTTTCTTCCTGCCCTTCATCATCGGGATCAGCACTTTGAGCTTCCTCATGGAGGTCGAGCTGCAACCGAGCTTCGGCACCATCGACGTCGTGCTGTCCAAGCTCCACCTGGCCGCGCTCAGTACGCCGTGGACAGCCAGGACCGGGCTCGCGCTGGCCGCCATCTGCGTCCTCGTCGTCTGGTTTGCCGCAGGGTTCACGATGATGATCCTGATGGCCGGGATGCAGGGCATCCCTGACTACCTTTACGAGTCCGCCGCCGTCGACGGTGCTTCGTGGTGGGACCGGGAGCGGATGATCACGATCCCGCTCCTGCGGCGCTCGATCGCTCTCAGCCTGGTGATCTCCGTCATCGGCTCGCTCCTGGCGTTCAATCAGTTTTTCATAATCACCGACGGCGGCCCCGGCTCGAGCACCCAGAGCGTCGTCATGCAGATTTACGAGACTTTCAACACATCGTTCAACGTCGGCTCTTCCAGCGCCATGTCCGTCGTGCTCGTAGCGGTCGTCGGTTTCATAACCTTTTTGCAGTTCAAGTTCCTGCGGAGCGAAGATGCCTGACCAGACTTACGCCGTGGGTGCCCCGAGGCGCTCGAAGCCCCGCCCGGGGACACCCCTCTACCTCCTCGCCGGGGCGATGGTGGCCGCCGTGTTCGTCGTGCCCCTCGTGTGGGAGATCCTCCGCTCGTTCGAGGCGCCCGGGGCCATCGTCTCGCCGCCGTCGCTCAAAAATCTCTCAAACCTCAGCTTCACCAACTACACGAAGCTCCTCAACGGCGACGATATCCTGCGCAACGTCCTCAACAGCCTCATTGTGGCCATCGCGACGTCCGTCATCACGGCGGTCGTGGCGACTCTGGGCGGCTACGGCTTCGGGAGGTTCAAGTTCCGGGGCTCGGGCGCCGCCTTCGGCCTGGTGCTGCTCGGGTTCATGGTCCCGTTCCAGGCGGTCGTGGTCCCCCTCTTCCTCGAGCTCAAGGTCTTCCACCTCCTGAACAGCCTCTTGGGCTTGGCGCTGTTCTACACCGCGTTCAACCTCCCGTTCGGCACCTACTTGATGCGCAACACGTTCAAGCTGGTGCCGCACGAGCTCACAGACGCCGCGATGGTCGACGGGGCCTCGGTCATGAAAACACTCACCCGGGTCTTGAGGCCGCTAATCGTGCCTGGCATCGCTACCACCGTGCTCTACGCCTTCTTGTTCTCTTGGACCGAATTCCTCGGTGCGCTCACCTTCACGACCAAGGACTCGATCTACACGCTGCCCGTAGCCTTGGTCAACGTCGAGTCGAGCGACACTTACGGCCAGATCGACTACGGGGTCCTTGTGGCGGGTGCCGTCATAGCTATGGTCCCGTGCATCATCATCTACGTAGCGCTGCAGCGTTACTACGTTCGTGGCCTTGTTTCCGGCGCCGTCAAGGGCTGAAGCTCGCCAGCCCCGGCGGTCGACTCCCGGACGACCAGGCTGGAGGCAACGGTGCGGGTGCCGCCGTGCGAGCTGCCTTCAATAGCGGCGAGCAACTCGCGGGCGGCGACGCGGCCGACCTCGTTGAGGTTGGAGTCTACCGTGGACAGCGGAGGGCGGCAGGCTCGTGCCATCACTTCCCAGTTGTCGAAGCCGACCAGGGAGACGTCCCCGGGCACACGGGCCCCGCGCTCGCGCAAAGCATCTGCCACTCCTCTTGCGATCTGGTCGCTCCCGCAGAACACGGCATCGGTCCGGGGCTCCCGCGCCAGCAGCAAAGCGATCGCTTCCCGGCCCCAAGCCTCGCTCCACTCGCCGAAGAGGACCTCCGAACCGGCGAGCGCCAGGCCCACGCGCGACAAAGCGGTCACTGCCCCGGCGGCGCGCTTGCGGGCGGCGGCGAAGCGTCCTGGCCCGGTAATGTGCCCGATCCGCGTGCACCCTCGCTCCAACAGGTGCTCGACCGCCAACTGGCCTCCGCCTTCGTCGTCTGGTAGCACCGAGAGGTCCTGACGGTCCTCTGACTGGGTCATCGCGTACACCACGGGCACGGGCAGGTCGGCCCCGACGGGCGGCCTCGGATCGACACGCCGGCCGGTCACGATGATCCCGTCGACACGCCGGGACAACAGGGTGCGGAGGTAACGACGTTCGCGTTCAGGGTCGCCTCGGACGTCGCACAAAAAGACCGAGACCCGCCCTGCCCCCAGGGCATCTTCGGCGCCCAGCATGACCGGTATCGAAAACCGGCCGAAGCTGTCCGTCGTCAGCAAGCCGACGGTAAAGCTCCTGCCCGCGAGCAAACTGCGGGCAAGGGCGTTGGGCTCGAAGCCAAGGCTCTCGGCCGCCCGCATGACCCGGGCCCTCGTCTCGGGGCGGAGGCTGCCCCGCCCATTGATGGCTTTGGAAGCGGTCCCTACCGAGACCCCGGCACGCTGGGCCACATCGGTGATGGTCCAGCGCCGCCTACCTCGCCCTTTCGACGGCGCTTCTTCACCAGGCTGCCCGGGTTGCAACTTTGCCGACCTCCGCACAGCAGCATACGGGGCCCCCCGGCCCTGTTCCAGGGACCGCGCCCGGGCGGCGGCGAGCATGCACGGGTCGGGAGCGCACGTGGGCAGCAAGCCGCACCTGCACCTGCCATCAAGCGGGCTGCCTCCAAGGGGCCAGCAGGCGGCAGTATGCAGGGATGATCGCTGCATTTTCTATTAGCCCGGCAGGAGTAGGCGAGTCCGTGAGCGAGTACGTGGCTGAAGCAGTCCGTATCGTGCGCTCGAGCGGGCTGGCCAACGAGACCAACGCCATGTTCACCAACGTCGAAGGCGACTGGGACGAGGTGATGGCCGTCGTAAAGCGATGTGTGCTGGCCGTGGCGGAGCGTGCGCCTCGGGTCGACCTGGTCCTAAAGGTGGACTACCGGCCCGCCGTCAGCGGCGCCATGCACAGCAAGGTCGAAGCGGTGGAGCGCCTCGTGGGCCGTTAGCCCCGCGGCCCCTCGGGCCCTGTGCCAGCCCGAGGTCGTGCCCGGAGACGAAGCGTTCGGCCAGCGCTCCCAGAGCCGGCGCTTTGGCCCTGGTGCCGCCGCTTGCCCTGGTGAGGACCGCCGACAAGGCGAGGATCACTCGCTCGCCGAGCCGCTGATCCCCACCATTTTCGCCCGGCCGGCTTTGCCGGCCGGCGAGCCATAGAAGGGTGCTTTGCCGAAAGCGAAGATGCCCCCGTCGGACGCCACCATCCAGTAGCCCCGCCCGTCGGGGGTGGCAGCGATGCCTACGATCGGCTTGGCCAGGTGCTTGGCGCCCATCGAGCCGTAGTACCCGGCATCGCCGAAAGCGAAGATGCCCACGTCGGACGCCACCATCCAGTAGCCCCGCCCGTCGGGGGTGGCAGCGATGCCTACGATCGGCTTGCGCGGGTGCCTGCCGGCCATGGACCCATAGACATGGGCGTCGCCCCGGGCGAGCACCCCCCCGCCCTTCAGGGCCAACCAGTAACCGAGCCCGTCCGGGGTCGAAGCCAGGCTGGACACCGGCGAAGCCGGGCGGGCCAAAGAGTAGGACCTAGCTTTGCCGAAGGAAAAAACCTGGCCACCGGCGGAGGCCACCCGGTAACCGGTCGCTCGTCTTGCCGGCGGGGCCAGGGGCGGGGGCGAAGTGGTTGGCGCCGAGGGGACCGTGGTGGCTGTGGTGGCCGGCGAAGGGGCCGGGACGGCGGGCACCTGCCGCGACGGCACGCCTTCGCCGGCGACGTTGACCGCTGTCACCTCGAAGTAGTAGGCGGTCCCGTTGGTGAGGCCAGTTGCGGTGTAGGCCGGCTGCGCCTCAGTCGCGACCTTCGCTCCCTGGGAACCGGGGGTGGTGGAAATGTAGACGTTGTACGAGCTGACCGGCGAGCCGCCGTTGGACGAGGGCGCGGCCCAAGAAAGGGACACCTCGTCGTTGCCGGGACTGGCTGTAAGAGCGCCCGGTGCGCCTGGTGGGCCCACCGGGCTAGCGCTCGCCTCGTTCGAAGGGGCACCCTCGCCGTCCTGGTTGAGCGCGGTCACCTCGAAGTAGTACTTGGTCCCGTTGGCCAGGCCGGGGACAGCGTAGTTTGTGCCCGTTACGGGCGTGGGCCCATTGACCGGTGCGCCCTGCTCGTGACCCGGAGCGGTCGCCTCGTAAACGTTGTAACCGGTGGCGGGCGCACGTCCAGCTCCGGGGGGCGCCGACCACGACAGCAAGACCTGGCCGCTGCCTGCCTGAGCAGTGAGGCCCGCCGGAGTCGAGCGGCCGAGGTCGGGTAGGACGGCACTTGCACCGCTGAGGGCGGGGTCGTGGTGGAACATCGGCCACGCGCCCGCCCCGATCGCGAGGGCGCCGTTCGAGCCCGGGATCTCGTAATGGACGATCAGGCCTTCGTTCCCCCCGTTGTAGCCGGCGATCGTGACCCCTACCGTGCCGTTGGGGTCGTCGGTCACGAGGGGGGAGTTCTGGAAACCGTAAGAACCTCCGAGCACCGCCACCCTGGCACCGCTGCGGCCGTCCAGCACCTCGACCCCGTGGGTGGTCGGCGCCAGGACGTCCTGGTAGCCGGCACCGGTCAGGTCGGCGGCGACCACCGAGCCGATGACGCGGCCTACCACCGGCACGTGCCAGAGCGTTTCGCCTGTGGGGCCGTCCAGGGCCCAGACGGACCCTCCCGCCGCCCCGCTGTCGGTGCCCTCCACCACCTCCAGCTGGCCGTTGCCCTCCAGGTCGGCGAGCGCCGGGCTCGACGAGGTGACCCCGTCAAGCGTGCCCGACCAGACCAGGCCCAAGCGGGTGGTGAAAGCCTTGATCGTGTCGGTGTCACTGGCGTCGGGAAATTGAGAGCCCGTGCCCACGACGATGCCCGTGGCCCCACCGGCCAGGAAGTCCCCGATGGCCGGCGAGGAGTCGACTTCCTGCGTCGTGTCCTGGTCGTAGATTTGCTGGCCCTGTGCGTTGAGCACCCGGAGGTGGCCGCCCCGGGCATAGCTATGGCCCATGGCTAGGCCCGCGGTGGACGCGCCCCCGAGCACCAGCTCCTGCTCGCCGGTACCGTACAAATCCCCGACCGAGGCGGTCGAGAAGACGCTGTCGGCACTGAAAAAGGGCCAACCAGGTAGGACGGCCCCGTTGGCGGCGTCGAGCGCGTAGGACAGCTGGTCCAACGAGCCGGCGAAGACGTCCGGGCCACCCTGCAAGGTACCGACGGTGAGGGACGCCTGCACCCCGTAGGCGGGGTTCTTGTCGGTCGCCAGGTCGTCCACCGTGGTATGCCACAGCTCTTGGCCGTTCGGGCCAAGGGCCTCGTAGCCGCCGACGTCGGGGCGTTCGGCATCGCCGGTCCCGACGAAGACCGAGCTCAACGCGTCACCGGGCAGCGTCGCGACCGAAGGTGTCGAGTCGATCGGCGCCCCGCCGTCGTACACCGGCCACCCGCTCACCGGTGAACCGTCGGAGAGGTGGTAGGCGTACAGGTACCCGGTCCTGTCCCCTACTACTACCGCGGGCCCGGCGCTGTCGAGGGTGGCGACGACGGGAGAGGACTGGGCGATCGGGTTCCCTTTGTCCTGCGCCAGCGATCCAGTCGACCACTGCTGGACGAAGCTGGCACGGGACACGCTGAGCGGGGCGGCAGCGGTGGCGGGGGGGACGGCAGCGAGCAGCGTCCCGGTGGCAACGGTGGCAGCAATGGCGGCGCTTACAGTGGCGAGCGCGCCCAAGGACCAGGCTCTGGGCGACGCTTTGACAAGCAAGGCTTGGCTTGGGGCGCTCAGGCGCCCCGGCGCAGCTCTGCAGAGCGGGCGGCCAAACGGGCGGGTGGGCGATGCGCCAGGTCGCCGAAGCGGCCGAGCGACTGGGCGATGTGAGACCAGGCACCTTCGGTGGCCGAGGCCGGGACGGCCGCGGGTGCCGGGAGGACCGGGACGGCCAGGGCCTGGCCCCGCGACCGGTCAGGCTGGTGCTTATCCGGCGGGCAGCCTGTCAGCCTAGGTTCCCAGTGGCTCATGGCCTACCAACCTGGCATGCGACGAGGCACATAGCAAGTCGTTGCGATTTACCTTTTGTTTTGGCTGCATCCCGGCCATACCGGCGGCCGCGCCTGGCCATGCCACGGGTGTGGCCGGTGGCTCCCGGGAGACCCGGGTTATGGCCAGCGGGTACAGGGAGCCCCGGTTATGGCTAACGGCTGCTCGCTCGAGTCATCGGTGCAGGACCTATAACCGCACCCTGGTGGCTATTCGAGCGAGCGGCCGTCATCTCTTCTTAGCTTGTTCCCGAAACGTCTCTAAAAGCAGAAACTCCCTCCAGCCAAGGGAGCTCCTGACCAGTTATCTATGTTTTTCGTGTTCCCGCCGGGCGTTAACGTACAGTTGCGCGCGTATTGCGGCTAAAGATGGTAGACAGCTCCTGTACAAGCGTACACAATTGGTAGAAAACCCCCCTCGGTAAGGGGTAGCTTTCTGCAGTTACCTACAACCGAAGGCCTCCATCGACCGAGGAGCACCAACTCGATGAAGCCCAAGTTTCGCGAGGTGGTGCTCATCGGCGAGTGGCTCAGGCCGCTCCACGTGGTGTTCGTAGTTGACGACCCGCGTTCAGGACAGCCTACCTTGACCGTGTAGAGCCTGAACCGAGACTATGGAGCCTGGCTACGGGAAGCGGCTTCGCTGATGCGTTGCGAACAATGTGACCGCCTACCGCCAGTACTTTTCGTGGAGCCCGAGAGCGGAATCGAACCGCTGACCTACGCATTACGAGTGCGTCGCTCTGCCGTCTGCGCTACTCGGGCTTATCTCCTGTGACCTGGAACTTCAGTCCTGACTGGGTAGAGTACCACGGTGCAGGACCCTGTTGGGAGACTTTCGGGAGACTGCCGGAGAGGGAGGCGCCGTGAAAGGTGAGATCGAACTGCGCGGGGATGACGTGTGGCGGATCCGTGTGCTGACCGGCAGTGGGGCCGGTAGCCGCCGGTACGTGTCGCGAACCGTCCATGGCGGCAAACGGGCAGCCCAGCGCGAGCTGACAAAGCTCGTGGTCGAACTGGACCAGGGACAGCTCACCGCCGGGCACCCCGGTAGCGTATCCGAGCTACTGGACCGCTGGCTTGCCGACATCGCCCCGTTGCGTTCGGGGTACACGATGAAGGAGCACCGGCGCTCCATCGACCATGACATCCGCCCTGCAATTGGCGCCTTACGGGTCGACAAGCTGACCGCCCGCCACCTCGACCACCTCTACGCCGACCTCCTCGCCCGAGGCCTGTCGCCAGCATCGGTACGCAGGCGCCATGCCGTGGTCCACGCGACCCTGGACCGTGCCGTCAAATGGGGAGTCGTCGCGGCCAACGCGGCCGACAGGGCCACGCCGCCGGGGCCTATCCCGACCGTCGTCTCGGCACCGGCAGTGGACGTGGTGGAGCAGCTCATCAGCACTGCGGAGAGCGGAGGCAACACCGTCCTCGCCACGGCCGTCGCCTTGGCAGCCGTCACGGGTGCGAGGCGCGGGGAGCTGTGCGCCCTGCGCTGGAGCGACGTTGACTGGTCAAAGCGGGTACTGCATATCCGGCACTCTTTGACCGTGCTGCGGCGGGTAGCGACCGTCGGCCCGACCAAGACGCACCAGCGCCGTGTCGTGAGCCTCGACGAGGCTTTGGGGGCCCTGCTGGCAAAGCGACGCGCGGACCAAGAGGCGTTCGCCGCGCAGGTCGGCATCCCCATGGTCGCCGACGCCTATGTCCTCTCGCGAAGCGCCGACGGGTCGCAGCCGTGCCTACCCGACGGGCTCTCCCTTGCATACAGCCGGCTCGTGAAATCGCTTGGTATCCGGGGCCACTTCCATGAGCTGCGCCACTTCTCGGCCACGGAGCTGATCGGTAAGGGCGTGGACGTGCGCACAGTTGCTGGCCGGCTCGGCCATGCTGACCCATCGGTGACGCTGCGCGTCTACTCCCATGCCCTCGAGCAGCGTGATCGGCAAGCGGCCGAGTTGCTAGGCAAGGCGGTCCTCGGCGCCAAGCCACGCCAGCAGCTCGGGGCGGCAAACGGCCCACCGTGGTGGGCGAAAGTCGTGACCGAGGTGCCGACCAAGGCTCACCAGCGCCGGGACAGGCTTTAGTCGCTGGTCGCCGGAGGGTCGTCGGGCGCTCCGGCCACGCCGGCGCATCGGTGACCCTTCGGGTGTACGCGCAGTCCCCTGGATGCTCGCGGCAGTGAAATTATGGCTCGCCTCGGGACAGCTTGCGCCACGGCCACGGGGCCCGGCTCGCAACCGAGGCTTCGCGGGCGCCAGGTCCTTCGAGATGCCGAGCTCGCAGCTCATTGCCGGCCTGGGTGCGCGCCTTTAGCGCCAAGCGCGGGCACCCTCGAAGCGCGGATGGCCTCGGCTGGGCCCTCGTGCGACTTGGGCAGGCCCGAGGCCTCCCCCAACAGGGCGGCCAGGGCGGCCGACACGGCGTCTGGAACGTCGGGCTCGCCACGGCTGCGCCGGCGCTGGCGTTTGGGACGGACCACCTCGACGACCGGGCGCCAGCCTCGGCGAGGTAGCCACGATCGGTTTGAGCGTCGAGCGCCGCCACCCATGCCTCCCGGTTTCGCCACTTTAGATCTAATATCTAGTACTTACTAGAACAACACGGCGGTCGCTGAGCGACCCGAGCACGGAGGTCCAGCATGCGCAACTCCACTGATGGCGACCGGCGGGCGTATGCGCCGCGCCACCTCCGGTACCGGTGCGGCCCTGCTACGGACCGCTTCCTGACGGGGGGTGCACGGTGAGCGAGCACTCCATTGCGGCTCGGCCCCGCGCAGGGGCGGCAACCCTCACCGGCCGGGGGGCATGGGCGAGCCGCCCGGCGGGAGTCCCGGCCGTGGTGCCGCCACCGTGGCTGCCGCTCACGTTCCTGGCTGCGGCTGGGCTGGGGGCCGTCGCATGCGGCGCCGCCCTGGTCTGGGCCGCCCCGACCGTCGTCGCCCACCCGATGGCGGACAAGGTGATCGGCGCCGCCCAGTTCGCCACCCTGGCCGTGCTGTCGATGGGGGTGCTCGGAGCCCTGCACCAGTTCGCCCCGGTCGCTGGCCAACGGCCCCTGCGCTCGCTGCATCTGGCCCGGCTCACCTTCGCCGCCTGGCTGGTTGCCGCCTGGCTGATCCCGCTCGGTCTGGCCATTCGCGACGAGCCGGTCATCGCCGCCGGGGGCGCCGCGGTCACCGTGGCCGTGGTCGCCGCGGTGGTCAACCTCGGGGAGCCCCTGCGCGCCCGGGGCAAGGGGGCCCCCGTAGTCGGGCTCCGCCTCGCCCTCCTCGGCCTGGTCCTCACGGCGGCGTCGGGCGCGACGTTCATCGCCGACCGCAGCGGCACATGGTTCGTCCTGGCCGGCCACACTGTGCTGGCCCACGCGCTGGTCGGAGTGTTCTTCTGGCTCGGTCTGGTGTACATATCCGTGGCCGAGAAGCTGCAGCCGATGTTCATGCTCGCCCATCTCCCCGGACGGCACCGTTCGGGCGCCGTCGCCGTGTGGACCACCGCGGCCGGCGTCACCGTGCTCTCGGCCGGCCTGTGGGGGCGGTGGCCGGCCGTGGGCTGGGTGGGCAGCGGGATCCTCGCCATAGGCCTCAGTGCCCACCTGGTCTCGATGGCCGCCCATATCCGGCACCGCCGCCGGGGAGCGGACCTGCACCTCGCATTCGTGGCGGCAGCCTCGGCGTGGCTGGTCGGCGGTGCCGTCATAGGGCTTGTCGCCGCGGTGGTCCCTGCCAGCCACCTGGGCCGCGAGCGGCTGGTCGGCGCCGCTGTCGCTGCCTTAGCCGGGTGGCTGCTCACTGCCCTGGTCGGCCACGCCCACAAGGTTGTCCCCTTCATCGCCTGGACTGTCCTGCGCTCTGCCGGCGTGGACCGACTGGGCAGCGACGCGCGGCCACTCCTCTTCGCCGACCTCTACGACCACACCCTGGCGGGCGCCGCCTTCGCCCTAACCCAGATCGCGGTCGCCGCTATCGGTGCTGGGCTCCTCGCCGACACCTCGGCGTTGGTTGTGGTCGGCGGGGTCTCCCTTGCCCTCACCGGGATCGTCGTGGTCGCCAACCTGGCGTTCCGACCGCTGCGCTTTCTCACTGCCGCACGCTGGCGGGCGGGCAGCGAGGCAACTACCGTACCCGTCGGCGGAGGGAGCACGCCGTGGGCGAGGGAGGCGACCGACGCAGCTCTCGAGCACGACGGGGCTCCGTGACCTTCGGCTCTACCCAGCCACCCGTCTCCTGCCCCAGCGAAACCACCTGTGGCGGTGCGCCAGCCCGGCTGGGGGCCCGCCAGCGACCCGGGCCGGGCGCCGCCGGGCCGCTTACGTAGAGGTGGCTGGCGAGTGCCGGCGTGACCGCCATGGCCACGCCGTTGACAGCGAGCGTGAGCGTGCCGTCAGGAGCGCGGTCTTTCGCGTCGGCGCTGGCGTCGCACCGCGCCGGGGATGGGGTTGCCGTGCGCGCACGTGGTGGGGTTGCCGAGGAGTGCCACAATGCGAGCCTCTCACGGCGCTCTTGCGTTCCGCCCGGGCGACGACCGTTTTCGTCACCCACCACCAGGAGGAAGCCCTCTCAGCTTCCGACCTGGTCGGGGTGATGGGCTCCGGGGGAAACCGGCAGTTCGCCAGGCCCGAGGACTTTACACCTCCCCCATCGAGCGGGACGTTGCCCAGTTCCTCGGTGAGCCCAACATCCTTGCAGGCAACACCTCCAGCACCTCGGTCGGGACGTTGCTCGGGAACCTCTGCCTGGTTGGTCGTAAGGGCGCGCGTGGGCGGCTAACAAGGCTACCGGAACTACCTGAGAAAGAGGACGGCTGCCGTTCGCCCGAGCAACGGG
>JBOGGK010000610.1:0-8177 GCA_050744045.1 Acidimicrobiales bacterium
GTGGCGGGCTGGGCCCGGGGCGCGGGGGAGGCCTCGGCGGCCCGCCCGCCGGCTCCTTGGGGTCGGGTACGCCCGACGGGGGCACATCCGCGCCCGGGACCTCCAGCACAGGCCGCGCCGGCCAGACCCGGTCGCGCTCGGTCCGGCGGCGGGCCAGCACCAGTAACTGGCCCGAACCGGGAGGGGCGCAGGTCGAGGGCCAGGGCGGCTACGGGCCGCCGGCCACCGGCAGGCCTGGCGCCGGGGGCCCGGAGGCCGAGGGCGGCACCGCCCCGTCGGTCACCGGGACCGACGGCGGGAAGGCCGCGGCCAGCGGGGACAGGTAGGGCGGTAGTGCGTTCCAAGCCACTCGTCTGGTCGCTGTCGCTCATACTCCTGATCGCGGTGGTGAGCGTGGGGGCCACCCTGCTCACGGGGAAGGCGCCGCTGCTCGGCCTAGACCTGAAGGGCGGCGTGTCGGTCGTCGAGCAGCCCCACGGCAAGGTCACCCCCAACACGTTGACCGAGGCGCAGAGCATCATCAACGCCCGCGTCAACGGCCTGGGCGTTTCCAACTCGAACGTCACGGTCCAGGGCAAGGACATAGTCATCGAGCTGCCCGGGGCCAAGGACGACACCCAGGTCCTGAACGTCGTGGGCGAGACTGCCAGGCTCTACTTCCGGCCCATGGTCTGTGAGATACCGCCGTACGCGCCCCCCACGTCGACCACGACCCCGACGAGCCGGCCCCAGACCTCCAAGGCGACGCCCTCCAGGACCACGCCCACCACGCCGCCACCGAAGAAAGCGGCAGCCGGCGCCTCTGTTCCCGCCTCGGGGCCTTTGGCCGGCCTTGACGCCCAGCTAGCCTCGGACACCAGGCCCCTGGCGGCAGGGCCGACGACCACCACGGCCACCGCCCCCTCGACGACCACGACCACGACGCCGCTCGGGACCTCGATCTGCAACATGAGCGGCGCTCAGCAGCAGTCCTACCTGCCCCCCCACGGCGACAAGTTCGGGCTCACCCCGGCGCTGTGGGACACCAAGGGCGCCACTGTCGTCCTGCCGTTCTACTCCGACTACAACTCGAAGGGCCACTACGTCCCCAACGCCCGCTACGTGCTCGGCCCGGCGCAGATGACCGGTTCCATCGTGAAGACGGCGACGGCCAACTTCAGCGCCAGCAACAACCAGTGGGAGGTGGACCTCACCTTCACGGGCAAGGGCTCCACGGAGTTCAACAATTACGCCGCCTCTTATTACCAGTGCTACAAGCAGGACCCCAAAAACCCGCCCTACTGCGCCCGCCAAGCGATCGAGCTCGACGCCCAGGTGGAATCGGCCCCGAGCCTCCAGTCGGACAATTTCAACGGGGCCGCCTCGATCACGGGCACCTTCACCTCCGCGCAGGCGAATGCCCTCGCCAACGCCCTCAACTACGGTTCCCTGCCGGTTACGTTCAAGGCGCAGTCGATCAGCAACGTCTCGCCCGAGATCGGCACCGACTCGCTGAAAGCGGGGGCGGTCGCCGGCGGGATAGCGGTCCTGCTCGTGATCCTCTACCTGCTGGTCTACTACCGGGCCCTCGGGTTGGTGGTCGTGATCGGGATCTGCATGTCGGGCGCCTTGCTCTACGCCATCACCACGCTGCTCTCCTACACCGAGGGCTTGGCGCTCACCTTGTCGGGGGTGATCGGCCTCATCGTGTCGGTGGGCGTCACCGCTGACTCGTGCGTGGTCTACTTCGAGCGCCTGAAGGAGGAGATCCGCAGCGGGCGGACGGTGCGGACATCGGTCGAAAAGGGCTTCGGCCGGGCGTTCAGGACCATCCTCGCCGCCGACTTCTCCTCGTTCATCGCCGCTCTCATCCTTTACGTCCTGACCGTGGGCGACGTGAGAGGTTTTGCGTTCTTCCTCGGCCTCGCCACGCTCCTAAACGTGGTCACCACTTATTTCTTCACCCGCCCCCTCGTGATCCTGCTCGGCCGGCGGGCCGGCCTCGGGCGGGGCGGCCTCCTCGGCGTCGGCCGGGGCCTCGGGGTGAGTGGGACGGCGCAATGACCGCCAGGCGGGCGAAGTGACGCTGACGCGGCCCTCGACGAGGCACGACGGCCCCCGGGTCGGGCCGGTGAGGCGCCTCTACCGGGGCCAGACGAACTTCGATTTCATCAACCGGTGGAAGTACTGGTTCGCCCTGTCGGGCACGATCATCGCCATCGGGCTGGCGGCCCTGGGCGTGCGTGGGCTCAACTTCAGCATCGATTTCAAGGGCGGCACTGTATGGCAGGTGCCTACGACCGCCTCGGTCGCCACCGTGCGTGGAGACCTCGCCAATGTCAGCCCATTGCTCGGCGGGGCCACCATCACCCAGCTCACGAACCGCCAGACGGGCAAGGTCAACATAGAGGTACAGGCGCCGGCCAAGTTCACCGCCCAGTCCAAGCTCGTCAACGACGTGACCACCGAACTGGCGAAGATCGCCCACGTGCCGCCGGCCAACGTGACCCTCAACGCCATCGGCCCGTCGTGGGGTAGCAGCATCACCAACAAGGCCATCGAGGCCGTGATCGTCTTCCTGGTCCTCATATCCATCGCCATCGCGATCTATTTCGAGACCAAGATGGCGATCGGCGCCCTCGTGGCACTGATCCACGACATGCTCGTGACGGTCGGCATCTACGCGCTCTCGGGCTTCCAGGTGAGCCCCGACACGGTCATCGCCTTTTTGACCGTGCTCGGCTACAGCTTGTACGACACCATCGTCGTGTTCGACAAAGTGAAGGAGAACACGCGCGGCCTGGCTTCGACGAACCGCGTCACTTACACCGATGTGGTCAACCTTTCCATGAACCAGGTGATGGCCCGGTCGGTGAACACGACTTTCGTAACCATCACACCGGTTTTTTGCATATTGCTGATCGGGTCGTGGATCCTCGGGGCAGCCGCCCTCAACGACTTCGGCCTCGCCTTGTTCATCGGCCTCGTGAGCGGCGCCTACTCGTCCATCTTCATCGCATCGCCCATCCTCGCCCTGCTGAAAGAACGCGAAGCGCGCTATGTCGAGATCCGCCGGCGCCTGGCCGCTTACCCACAGTCGCGCCAGGTCCTCACCGCGGCGACGGTGGCGGACGGGTCGCTCTTCGGCCCACGCTCCACCTCTTCCACGGCTGCCATCTCTCCAGCGGCCCCCGCCGGCGCCCAGCCTGTCGCCGCCCTCGGGCCCAAGGCCGGCGCCCGTGGTGCCGGTGTGCCCGCACCGAGGGCCGGCTCGGCGAGAAGGGGCTCGGTGAGGGGGAGCCCGGGCCGCTCGGTCGTCACTGTTCGCGACATCTCCACAGCGGTCGCTACCGACGAAGGCACCCTCCGCGACGGGGGCACCAGTGGCGAGGGGGGCGGAGAGCCATCTGGCCCCGGGCCAGGCAGCTACGAAGGGCCAATGAGGAGGCGCACCGGCGCTGCCGGCGCTGCCGCCCGCAACGGAGGGGTAGGCAATGGGGGCACAGGCGACGGGGGGACAGGCAATGGGGGCACAGGCGACGGGGGCGACGAGGCGGGCAGGGCGAGCAGGGCCGGGGGAGGGCCCGTCGGGCCCGAGGCGGGCGTGGGTACCGGGCCGGCGAAGGCGCCCGCGGGGAGAGCGGTACCGCCGCGGCCCCGCAAGAAGCGCCGCCGGCGCTAGCGAGCGGCCGGGGCGGCGCGGGCACCGGTAGTACGCTGCAAGTATGGACGAGGCCGGGACGCAGATAAAAGACCTGATAAGAGATGTCCCGGATTTCCCGAAGGCGGGGGTCGTGTTCAAGGACATCACGCCGCTGCTGGCCGATGCCCGGGGCCTGGCCATTTGCGTCGAGTCCCTGGCCGGGCGCTTTTCGGCCGAGGGCGTCCACAAGGTGATCGGCATGGAGGCGCGTGGGTTCATAATCGCCGCCCCCGTGGCCTACCGGCTGGGAGCGGGGTTTGTCCCCGTGCGCAAGAAGGGCAAGCTCCCTTCACGGGTGTACTCCGACACTTACGACCTGGAATACGGGGCCGATACCCTGGAGGTGCACACCGACTCGCTCGAGCCGGGCGAGAAGGTGCTGCTGGTGGACGACGTGCTTGCCACCGGGGGGACAGCGGCCGCCGCCCGCAGGTTGGTCGACAAGCTGGGTGCTCGCGCCGTCGGCTTCGGCTGCGTGCTGGAGCTGGGGTTCCTCGGGGGCAGGCAGAAGCTTGGGGGCCTCACGATAGAGGCCCTGGTCAGCTATGAGTAACGGGGGCGGGACCGTGGCGCGGGTGCGATGACGACGGTCGAACGAGCACCCCGGGGCCGAGGGGCCGCCACCGTCGCGCGGGTCACGCCCTGGCGCACGCAGGGGCCAGCGACCTCGGACGTGCTTGCCCCGCTGCTCCAGTCCTACCGGGACCGCCACCCCAAGGGAGACGCCAGCCTGATCATCAAGGCCTACGAGACGGCCGAGCGCGCCCACAATGGCCAGGTCCGCCGTTCAGGCGAAGCCTTCATCTCGCACCCCCTTGCCGTGGCCACCGTCCTCGCCACCCTCGGCATGGACGACATCACTCTGGCTGCCGCCCTCCTGCACGATGCGGTCGAGGACACCGCCGTCTCCCTGGAGGAGATCGAAGCCGACTTCGGGCCGGTGGTGGCCCAGATCGTGGACGGGGTCACAAAACTCGAGCGGGTGTCGTTCGACTCCCGGGCGGCGGCGCAGGCAGCGACCATGCGCAAGATGTTGGTGGCGATGGCGAAGGACCCCCGGGTCCTTTTGATAAAGCTGGCCGACCGCCTGCACAACATGCGGACCCTCGCCGCCATGCCCCAGGCGAACCAGAAGCGTACGGCCCAGCAGACCCTCGACATCTACGCCCCCCTCGCCCACCGCTTCGGGATCGCAGACGTCAAATGGCAGCTCGAGGACCTTTCCTTCGCGACGCTGCACCCGCGCCGCTACGCTCAGATCGAGCAGATGGTGGCGTCCCGGGCGCCCGAGCGCGATGTCTACCTGGCCCAGGTGATCGAGCAGGTCCAGGAGCGCCTGAGCACCGCCCGCATCGAGGCCCACGTCACCGGCCGGCCCAAGCACCTCTACTCGATCTACGAGAAGATGGTGCTGAAGAACAAAGAGTTCGACGAGATCTACGACCTGGTCGGCGTCCGCGTGGTCGTCGGGTCGGTGAGGGACTGCTGGGCGGCGCTCGGCGCCGTCCACGGCGCCTGGGCGCCTGTGCAGGGACGTTTCAAGGACTACATAAACACGCCCAAGTTCAACCTCTACCAATCCTTGCATACGACCGTGGTCGGCCCCCAGGGCAAGCCGCTCGAGGTACAGATCCGCACCTGGGAGATGCACAGCCGGGCAGAAAGAGGCATCGCCGCTCACTGGGGTTACAAGGAGAATGCCCCGCCCTCGGACGTGGCCTGGCTGCAAAGGATCGTCGACTGGTCGGCAGAGAGCACCGACCCGGCAGAGTTCCTGGAGAGCTTGAAGCTCGACCTCGAAAGCGACGAGGTGTTCGTCTTCACCCCCAAGGGCGACGTGGTGGCGTTGCCGGTGGGGGCGACGCCCGTCGACTTCGCCTACTCCATCCACACCGAGGTCGGCCACCGCTGCATCGGCGCCCGGGTCAACGGGCGCTTGGTCCCGCTCGACTCCAAGTTGACTTCGGGCAACAGTGTCGAGATCTTCACTTCCAAGGTCCCCTCCGCCGGTCCCAGCCGGGACTGGCTCGGCATCGTGGCGACGCCCAGGGCACGGAGCAAGATCCGCCAGTGGTTCAGCAGGGAACGGCGCGAGGACGCCATGGAGAACGGTCGCGAAGAGCTGGTGAAGGCGTTGCGCAAGGAGGGCCTCCCGCTTCAGAAGCTCATGGGCAGCGATGCCCTGAAGCAAGTGAGCGAAGCCATGCACTACGCCGACCTCGAAGGGTTGTACGCGGCCATCGGCGAGGGCCACGCCTCGGGCCAGGCGGTCGCCCAGCGGCTCACCCGGGAGCTACGGGGCGGGGACCAGGACGTCCAACTCCCCTCGACCGTACGCCAGCCCCGGCGGGCGGCCAGCCGCCAGGGGATCGGGCTGCACGTCGAAGGCCTCGACGACGTCATGGTCCGCCTGGCCCGCTGCTGCACCCCGGTACCCGGCGACGAGATAATCGGCTTCGTCACCCGGGGGAGGGGCGTGAGCGTGCACCGCAGCGACTGCGCCAACGCGGCTGCGTTGGCCGCCGACGAGGTGGGGCGGATGATAGAGGTGGAGTGGGACCGGGACCGCCCCGGCAGTTTCCTGGCTGCCCTCGAGATAAGGGCGCTCGACCGGACCCGGCTCGGGGTGGACATCTGGAAGGTGCTCTCGGACCACCACTTGAACATGCTGCGGAGCGAGAGCCATACCGGGGCCGACCGGGTGACCAAGATGCGCTTCGAGTTCGAGCTGGCCGACCCGGCGCACCTGGAGTCGGTGCTCGGGGCGCTGAAGCGAGTCGACAGCGTCTACGACGCCTACCGGGCGCTGCCGGGGCCCAACAACGTCGGCCGCGCACCGGGTGAGCGCTGACCTTTTCCAAGCCGCCCTCGAGCGCCGCTTGGCCGAGCAAGGCCCCCTGGCCGCCCGGATGCGGCCCGAGAGCCTCGACGAGATGGTGGGCCAACAGCACCTGCTCGGCCCGGGCCGCCCCTTGCGGGCGCTGGTGGAAGCCGACCGCCTGAGCTCGGCGATCCTGTGGGGCCCGCCCGGGACGGGGAAGACCACCCTGGCCCGCCTGATCGCTGGCGCCACCAAGCGGGCGTTCGTGGGGTTGTCGGCGGTGTCGGCGGGAGTGAAAGACGTGCGCGAGACGGCCGAACGGGCGCGGAGGCTCCTCGGCGAGCAGGGCCGGGGGACGGTGCTGTTCCTGGACGAGGTGCACCGGTTCAACCGGGCCCAGCAGGACGCCTTGTTGCCATCGGTCGAGGCAGGCGAGCTGACGCTGGTCGGCGCGACCACGGAGAACCCCTTCTTCTCGGTGAACGGGCCGCTGCTGTCGAGGAGCAGCCTTTTCCGCCTGGAAGCCCTGTCCGAAGAGGAAATCCTCGTCGTGCTCCACCGGGCGCTGGAGCACGTGGGCGCGTCCGCGGACCAGGATGCCCTCGCTTTCCTGGCCCGATCGGTGGAGGGCGACGCCCGAGCCGCCCTCAACGGGTTGGAGGTGGCGCTCGCCCTGGCCGAGGTGGCCGGCGGGGCTGGTGTGGAGAGGGCGACAGGCGGGGCGGGCGTCACCATCACGCTCGCTCGAGTGGAAGCGGCCCGCAGCACGCGGGCGGTCCGCTACGGGGAGGACGAGCATTACGACATCGTGAGCGCTTTCATCAAGAGCATCCGGGGCTCGGACCCCGACGCCGGCTTGTACTGGCTGGCCCGGATGCTCGAGGCGGGCGAGGACGCCCGTTTCATCGCCCGCCGCCTGGTGATACTGGCGAGCGAGGACGTGGGCATGGCCGACCCCGGATCGCTGCTAATGGCGGACGCGGCGGCCCGGGCGGTGGAGTTCGTCGGGCTCCCCGAGGCGCAGCTCAACCTGGCCCACGCGGTCGTGCACCTGGCTAACGCGCCGAAGTCGAACTCGGTGACGGCAGCGCTCGGCGAGGCCCGGGCCGACGCGGCCTCACTCCGCGCCGGTGAGGTGCCTGAGCACCTTCGCGATGCCCATTACCAGGGGGCGGCTCGCCTGGGGCACGGGAAGGGCTACGTCTATCCGCATGACCAGCCCGGCGCCTGGGCGGCTCAGCAGTACCGGCCGGCCCACCTCGAGGGCCGGTCGTACTGGCACCCGACGGGGAGAGGCCAGGACCTGCGCCGGGCCGGCCGGGGAGAGGGCGCAGCCGGCGGAGGGGAGAGCGGGGCCGGCGGAGGGGAGAGTGGGGCCGGGGCCCCCGGGGGGGAGGGCGCAGCCGGCGGAGAAGAAAGCGGGGAAGGCGGGGCCAGGTAGGCGGGCGGTGGGGAAGGCGCCGAGCGCGGAAAGGGCAGGACGGGCAAAGCCGCGGGGGCGGGCGAAGGTAGGGAGCAAGGGCCCCGAGACCGGGGCAACCCAGCTAGCCGGGGCAGCCTCAGCTAGACCGGGCTGGGCCTGACGCGGCGCCGTCACGGCGGTTTGGCCCTGGTGAGCGATCGCCGTGGCCGCGCTTTGCCGGGTTAGCTGAACCTGCGAGATCGGGCTTACGT
>JBOGGK010000611.1:0-3000 GCA_050744045.1 Acidimicrobiales bacterium
CGTTTGGTGAGCGAGCGGACCGCGTTCGCGATCTCCTTTTCCCGCCCGGGCAGCTCGCCCGCCAGCTCCTCCAGCAGCGAGGTGGTCGTCTCGGCCATGGCCGCCTCGCGCTCGGCCTTCAACGAGATCGTGGTCACCTTGGCGATGCGATCAGAGCCAAGCGCCTCGACCCGCTCCAAGACGTCGGCACCGTAGTCCTTCTTTGGCAGGTAGGCAAGGGGGGGCCGGGAGCCCGCCTCGGCCTTCAGCCGGATCTGGAGCTCGACCGACTCTTTTATCCAGGCCTTCGCCGCCTCCAAGCCCTCGGCGATCACCTCTTCGGTGACCTTGGGGGCGCCCTCGGAGTAGTAGCTCCACGCCTGCTCGGAGCCCCCCGCCTCGACCATCATTATGGCGACGTCCCCGTCGGGCAGCGCCCGGCCGGCCACGACCAGCTCGAAGGTGGAGTCGTCGCCCTCGGCGTAGCTCGGGTGAGGCACCCAGGCCCCCTCGCGCGAATAGGCGACCCGTACCGCCCCGATCGGGCCTTCGAAGGGGATCCCCGAGACCATGAGGGCGGCGCTGGCGGCGTTGATGGCGATGATGTCGTGCGGGTTCACCTGGTCCGCGCCCAGCACGGTGATCACCACCTGGGTCTCGTTGCGGTAGCCCTCGGCAAAGGAGGGACGCAACGGTCGGTCGATCAGCCGGGCGGTCAGGATGGCGCTCTCGGTAGGGCGGCCTTCCCGGCGGAAGAACGAGCCGGGGATCTTGCCCGCCGCGTACATGCGCTCTTCGACGTCCACGGTGAGTGGGAAGAAGTCGATGCCCTCGGGCGAGCTCACCGAGGCGTTGGCTGTAGCGAGGACGACGGTGTCGCCTATGCGCCCGACTACGGCACCCTGGGACTGTTGGGCAAGTAGGCCGGTCTCGAAACTTATGGACTTACCGGTACCAGAGACCGGTGCTGAAACAGAAATAGGCTCCCCCATTTGGGCGGCGCTTCTCCTTTCGGGCCTGGCCCGCGGCGGTGCCGAGGCCGGCGTAGGTGCCCTCGAGTGGACGAGGGCTGTGCGGGCCGGGGAGCGGGACCGAGCCAGTTGTCAGTTGACGACCTCCCGGTACCGGTGCCGGGCGGGAAGTCCTCGACTGGCAGCTGACAACGACCTGCCCCCAGTCCTCGGATATCAGCGGCGTAGCCCGAGCCGGCCTATCAACTCGCGGTAACGTCCGACGTCGTTGTTGCGGACGTAGTCGAGAAGGCGGCGGCGGCGGCCGATCAGGACCATCAACCCCCGGCGGGAGTGGTGGTCGTGCTTGTTGGCCTTCAGGTGCTCGGTCAAGTGGGCGATCCGCTCGCTCAACAGGGCGACTTGCACCTCGGGGGAACCGGTGTCGGTCCCGTGGAGGCGGTAGGCCTCGATCGTCGCTGCTTTTTCTGCCATACGTGTTGCGTCCTCGGGACGGGCTCGCTCTGACCGGACAAAGCGCCGGGCCGGACCTGCTCGAGTCTTCGCCAGCAAGCGAGGGGCAACCAGGCTTGGCTCAACGCCACGGGCCACCTTAGCAGGTGGAGGAGCTGCACCGTTCCCGCTAGGCCCGGGGGAGCGGCCCGGGAGGCCTGAGGGACTTAGGGGGACGCCGCCGAGAGCGCCCGCCTGGTCTGGGCCACGTCGCTCGTCATCTGGTCGACGAGGGAATCGATAGAGGGGAACGTCTCCTGCCCTCGCAGCCTGGCTACCAGCTCGACCGTACCCAGCTCGTCGTAAAGGTCACCCTGGAAGTCGAGCAGGAACGCCTCCACCAGCGAGAGCTCCCGGGAGGCGTAGAACATCGGCTGGCGCCCGACCGAGATCGCCGTCTGGTGCCTGGTGCCGTCGGGCCGCAGGTACCAGCCGGCGTAAACGCCGTCGGCGCAGAGCTGCATCTGCTTGGCAACCTGCAAATTGGCCGTCGGGAAGCCCAGCTCCCGGCCCCGCTTGTCGCCGTGGCCGACCACCCCGGACAGCCTGTGCCAACGGCCGAGAAGGGCGGCGGCCGAGCGGACGTCGCCCCGGCCGACCAGCCTCCGGATGCGGGTAGAAGAGATCGCTTGGGCGTCCTCTCCCGCCCCGCCCGCCCGCGCGCCGCTTACGGCGTCGCCGTCGCCGGCGCCGGTGGGGGCGCGGGCGCCGAAGAGGCGTATGCCGGTCACGTCGAAGCCCATCTGTGCGCCCACCCGCTGGAGCAAGGCGACGTCACCTTCTCGGTTGCGCCCGAAATGGAAGTCGTGGCCTACCACCACGGCCCGAGCGTGCAAGTAGCCCACCAGCACCTCGGCTACGAAGTCCTCGGCCGGCTCGCTCGCCCGGTGGGAGTCGAAGCGCAGCACCACGGTCAGGTCCAGCCCCGTGCCCGCCAGCAGCGAGAGCTTCTCGTCCAGGTCGGTGAGCAGCAGGGGTGCTGAGCTGGGGCGCACGACCAGGGCAGGGTGCCGGTCGAACGTGACCGCTACCGAGACGGCGCCGATCTCGTGAGCGGCGGTGCGGGCCCTCTCGATCAGCCGGCGGTGCCCCAGGTGCACGCCGTCGAAGGCCCCGATGGTAACGACACTGCCTCTCCCCGGGCCGGCCCGGACGGCACCCGCTTCAGCGGGCCGCGCCTCTCCGGTCGCCGCCTCGGGCGCCGCGTCGGCCGGGTAGTAGACGACTTGCATTGGGACAGGCTAACTGGGCCGATAGCGCCGGCGGGCCATGCCGGCCCGAGCCCCGGTCGCTCACAGGGGCGCCGGCAACAACGTCTCGCCGACGATGACCAGCGCGGCCATCACCGTGTAGCTGGCGGTCCAGCCGCCCTGCCGGCTGAGGCCGAAACTCTGGAACGCCGTGACCAGGAACAGCGCGCCCGCGCTCGAGACCAGCATCGCGACGCGGTAGGCGGCGACGTAAGATGCGGCGCCGGCGGCCTGCTCGCTCGCAGGCAGGCTCTCGACGCGGAACGCGTCGATCACGATGTCCTGCGTCGCCGATGCGGCGGCGACCA
>JBOGGK010000612.1:0-12353 GCA_050744045.1 Acidimicrobiales bacterium
CCGTGGGCCAAGCCATAGTCTGCTACCTCGCTCACCACTTCGCAGCCGATGTCGTAGCCGTAACCGGCGTTCAAGAACGTCTCCACGGTGGCCAGGGCGCCCCCGGCGGTGCGTAGGAGCATGAACAGCAACGGGACACCGTGCTCCGCCGCCTCGACATACGCCTTCACTTGGACGTAACCGGGGTCGAAACGTCGCATGAAACCTACGGAGACGAGCCGTGGGCGGTCGTCGCCGACTGCCTCCTCTTCAGCGCTCAGCACCGGCCTGCATTCTGCCAGCGTGGGCGCGAGGGGCTTTTCGCACATGGTTGCCTTGCCAAGCCCGATAGCGGCAGTTGTGAAGCGTGCATGGGTGGCATCAGGCGAGGCAATCACACCGATCTTGACGTCCATGCGCCCTCCCCATGCCCGGCCTTGACAGCGCCGGGCCGCGGGGTCACTATAGTTGTGGAACGCTCCAAAGACCACAGCAACGAGAGGTCGTTGTGGCGGGAGGGCGGGTCCGAGAGAGGAGCTAGGAAGCTCATGGACCTCACCGATCGAGGAACCGTCAGGATGACCGTGGGCCAAGCCATAGTCTGCTACCTCGCTCACCAGTACTCCGAGTCAGACCACGCCCGGCGCCGGCTCATCCCGGCGACCCTTGGCATTCTCGGCCACGGCAACGTCGCCGGCATCGGCCAAGCACTCGCCCAGTTCCCGGACCTCATGCCCTTCGTCCAGGGCCGGAACGAGCAATCCCTGGTCCACATGGCAACTGGTTTTGCCAAGCACACCAAGCGCTGCGCTGCCCTCGCAGTAACCAGTTCGATCGGTCCCGGCGCCATGAACATGGTCACCGGCGCAGCCCTGGCCACGGTCAACCGGTTACCGGTGCTACTGCTCCCAGGTGACACTTATGCCACCAGACGGCAGGGACCGGTTCTCCAGCAACTCCAGCACCCCACCGAGGCCGATGTCTCCGCCAACGACGCCTTCCGCCCAGTAGCACGTTTTTTCGACCGGATAACGAGGCCGGAGCAGTTGCTGACAGCGCTGCCGGCGGCCATGCGCGCCCTGGTCGACCCGGCTAGCACGGGAGCGGTCGTGCTCGCCTTGCCCCAGGACGTCCAGTCCCACGCCTTTGACTTCCCGGCTGCGTTGTTCAATGACCGGACCTGGCGCATCCGCCGCCCTTTGCCGGACCCGCGCGAGGTCGACCAGGTAGCCTCTCTGCTATCCCATGCCTCGCGGCCGTTGATTATCGCCGGCGGTGGGGTTATCTATTCGGGTGCTACCTCCGAGCTCGAACGGCTTGCTCCCCTCGCCGGCGCACCGGTGGCCGAGACGTTCGCCGGGAAGGGGGCGGTGCAGTCCCGGGCTTGGTGGCAGCTGGGTGGGATCGGCCTGGAAGGCTCCCCGGCCACCAACCGCCTGGCGCGCCAGGCAGACGTCGTCCTCGCCGTGGGTTCACGCCTGACCGACTTCGCTACCGCCTCGCAATCGCTGTTCGGGGAAGGTGCGCGCTTCGCCAGCATAAACCTGGACGCTCACGACGCCGACCGCTTAGGCGCTGTGAGCATCCTGGCTGACGCGAAGCTGGCGCTGAGCGCGCTGGCCGATGCCCTCCCGGCCCGGGGAGCCGCCGCCGGCGCGCCCTGGCGGGAAGCCGTCGACAAAGAATCGAGGACTTGGGCACGGGCGCGTCGCGAGGCGCTGAACCCCGATGTGCCCTTCGACTTCTCCTCCCTGCCGGCGGGCTCCGACATCGTGAGTGCGACCGGGGCCGTCCTCACCCAGGGCCAGCTCATCGGGCTGCTGCAAGAACAGGCACGGCCAGGGGACGTAGTGGTGGCCGCTGCTGGCGGGCCACCGGGGGACCTGTTGAAGGTATGGGATGCCACCGAAGGCCGCCATTGCCATCTCGAGTTCGGGTTCTCCTGCATGGGTTACGAGCTCCCGGCGGCAGTCGGGGTACGGCTGGCTGAACCGCGCCCCGATGCCCGCGTCATCGCCTTCATCGGCGATGGGACCTTCCTCATGGCCCCGAGCGAGCTCGTCACCGCTGCTCAAGAGGCACTGGGGGTCACCCTCGTCGTAGCCGAGAACCAGGGCTTCCAGGTGATCCATAGGCTGCAGATGGCTCGCAATGGCGCCGAGTTCGGGAACGAGTTCCGCTACCGTACGGGCCCTCTCTCGCTCGTCGGCGAGGACCTCGGGGAAAAGCCGGCTCGGCTCGAGGGCGAGTACATCCGCCTCGACCTGGCCCAAGTGGCTTCGGGGCTAGGTGCTAAGGCCCTGCGGGCGACCTCAGCCGCGGAGGTCAGGGAGGCGCTGGCATCGACCCGTGATCACCGAGGGCCAGTCGTGATAGTCGTCCCGGTCGTCCCCCACGCCGACCTTCCCGGAGCGGAGGTCTGGTGGGACATCGCCCCTGCGGAGGTCAGCGAAAGCCAAAATACGGCCAAGTTGCGAGCCGAATATGAGGTTGAGCTTCCCAGCCAGAGGTGGTTTGGGTGAGCTTGGCGCGTTAGTGAGAGGAGGCACCATGGTCGAACAGCAGACACGACAAGGCCCGGTTACGCTGGGGGTCGGCCTGGTCAGCGTGGGGTGGATGGGAAAGCTGCACACACGGGCCTACCAGGCCGTCCCCGTTTTGTACCCCGAGCTGGGATTGCGGACGCGCCTTGTCCACGCGGCCGATAGCGACCCCGAACGGGCCGTGTACGCGCGCGACGTCCTCGGCTACGGGCAATCTGGCACGGACTACTTGGACGTGCTGGCCGACCCGGAGGTGGACGTGGTGTCGATCTGCGCGCCTAACTACCTGCACCGCGAGATCGGTGTGGCCGCCGCCCGCGCCGGCAAACCGTTTTGGGTCGAAAAGCCGGTGGGTCGCAACGCGGCGGAGACGGCGGAGATAGCAGAGGCCGTGCGGGTGGCCGGCTTGGAGACCTCGATAGGTTACAACTACCGAGGTGCGCCTCCGGTAGAGCGTATGCGGCAACTGGTCACTAGCGGCGCCCTCGGTCGGGTGACCAATGTCCGGTCCGTATTTTTCAGCAGCTACGCCTCCGAACCGAACGGCGCCTTATCCTGGCGCTTCCAGCGCGAACTTGCCGGCACTGGCGCAACTGGCGACCTGCTCAGCCACGTCGTCGACCTAGCCCAGTACGTCGTAGGGCCGATCAGCGAGATCTCCGCGCACGTAGCCACCTTCTACCGCACACGGCCTGTGCTCCCCATAGGTTCTGGTACTCACTTCGCCGTCGTCGAAGGCGGTGAGGCGGCGCTGGTGGAGAACGACGATTATGTCGGCGCTCTGGTCCGTTTCGCCTCGGGCCCGACTGCCGAGGGCGCCGTGGGCACGCTGGAGGCGTCGCGCACCGCGGTCGGTCCCCAGTGCCGCCTGGTTATCGAGGTACACGGGACTGAGGGCTCGGCGGCGTGGGACTTCGAGCGCCTGAACGAACTGGAGCTCTGCCTGGGGCGAGGGGGGCCGAACGCCGGGTACACACGTGTCCTGGCTAACGAGGGCATGGGCGACTATGCCCGCTTCCAGCCTGGGCCGGCCATTGCCATGGGCTATGATGACTTGAAGGTCATAGAAGCCAAGAAGTTCCTCGCTGCCCTATCCGGTGGCGAGAAGCATAACTCGACGATCTACGAAGCCCTGTCTGACGCCGAGGTCTTGGACGCCGCCGCTGCCTCGGCCGGTGATGGCCAGTGGCACAAAGTGCCTCATGTGCCCGACGCCACTTTCGGCCGCACCACTCAGGCGGGCGTCCGAGGGTGACAGTGGGAGCTCCACCGGTTCAAGTGGTCGGAGAGCTCTCGGTAGGAGCTTGCGCTGGCCGACTCTCGGTAAAGGGGCTGCCAGGGTGAAATTGCTCGATGGCAAGGTCGTATTGGTAAGTGGGGGCACGCAGGGGGTCGGCGCGGCCATAGCGCGGGCCGCCGGCCACAATGGCGCGGCCGTCGCGGTGACCGGTAGACGGCCCCGGCTTGGCCACGCCCTAGTGGAGGAGCTTGGCGCAGAGGGCGTGCCCGCCATGTACGTCCGCGCCGATGTTGCCGACGTCAGCCAGGCACAAGCCTCGGTAAGCGCCGTCACTAGCGCCCATGGCAGGGTGGATTGCCTTGTCAACTCGGCCGGCTTCACGACGCGAGGGACGCTTTTGGAGACCAGGCCGGAGCTGTTCGACCAGCATGTCGCGGTCAACTTACGTGCCCCGTTCTTCTTGATGCAAGGCGCCGTCGCGGACATGCTGGCCCGCCATGCTCCGGGCACGATCGTCAATATCATCTCTACCTCGGCGCACTGCGGGCAGCCCTATCTAGCGCCGTACGTGGCGACCAAAGCTGGCCTGGCGGGTCTTACCCGCAATGCCGCCCACGCTCACCGCTTTGACCGGATCCGCATCAACGGGCTGAATATAGGTTGGACCGACACAGAGGGCGAGGACATAACCCAGCGTACTTTTCACGGGGCCGGCGACGGCTGGCGCGAGCTCGCTGGGAACGCCCTTCCTATGGGCCGCCTCGGTCAGGTGGACGAGATCGCTGATTTCGTCGTCTTCCTACTCTCCGAGCGTAGCGGGGTCGTGACCGGGTCGGTCATCGATTGGGACCAGAACGTCATAGGGGCAATCGACTGACCCTCAGGATGCTGTACCCCGACAGGCCCGGCGCCCGGCCGGGCGGCGTCGGCAGAAAGGGTGGAAAATGACTAGTTACCGTATCGCCGGAGCGCCGATCTCTTGGGGGGTCTGCGAAGTCCCCGGTTGGGGTTACCAACTCCGTCCTTCGCGCGTGCTCACTGAGATGCACGAGGTGGGCTTGACCGCCACCGAACTAGGCCCTACGGGCTTCCTGCCGGCAGACCCGGTGGCGGCCGCTGGCGCGCTAGCTGCCCACCGACTTGGCGCGATTGGTGGGTTCACTCCTGTGGTCATGCACGTCCCGGCCCATGACCCGTTGGGCGAGATCGGCCACGTCCTCGACGGTTATGCCGCAACAGGTTCCACGGTGCTGGCCCTGGCGGCGGTGTCGGGCTCCGAAGGTTACGACAGGCGGCCGGTTCTCGGCGACGAAGGTTGGAGGGTACTGCTCGGCAACCTCGACCGTATCTCGGCCCTGGCCGGTGAGCGCGGCGTGCGGGCCGTCCTGCATCCCCACGTAGGGACCATGGTCGAGTCCGGCGAGGATGTCCAGCGCGCCCTCGAGGGTTGCTCGGTACCGTTGTGCCTCGACACCGGCCACTTGCTGATCGGCGGATCCGATCCGGCCGAGCTGGCCCGCCGCTCACCGGGGCGTATCGCCCACGTACATCTGAAGGACGTCGACGCGCCAATGGCGGCCAGGGTCAGGTCGGGGGCGCTCGACTACGCCGAAGCGGTCAGAAAGGGTATGTACCGGCCTCTCGGCAGCGGGGATGTGGACATAGCCGGTATCGTCGACCAGCTCGAAAGCTCCGGGTATGAAGGGTGGTACGTCCTCGAGCAGGACACCGCGCTGGTCGGGGAGCCCTTCGGGGAAGGTCCCGTCACGGACGTGAGGGCCAGTTTCGAGTTCATAAGGAAAGTGCTCGGGAAATGGCCTTCTGGCCCAGCCCGGCCAGCCCTCAGGCAGGAATAGGGGGGCGAACCTGAGCTTTGCCGAGGCGACGGCAGCGGGCGCTGCCCGGGCGCGGGCGAAGGCTCGGCGCTCACCCACTATCAATGATGTCGCGGCCCGGGCCGGGGTTTCCAAATCGCTGGTGTCCCTGGTGCTCCGTAACTCCCCTCATGTCAGCCAGGCACGCCGCGACGCGGTCCTGAAAGCGATCGACCAGCTCGGCTACCGCCCCAACACCATGGCCCGCAGCCTGGTCGAACGCCGAAGTCACATAGTCGGCGTCGTCATCTCCGACATGCGCAACCCTTGGTACGTGGAGTTGGTCGAGAACTTCCAGCTGTTGATGTCCGAACGAGGCATGAGCGTGCTGCTCGGGAACGGGCGCTTGGACACCAGGACGGACGAGTCCCTGGTGGAGGCCTTCCTACGCTTGCGAGTCGACGGCCTGTTCCTGGTTGGCTCGCTGCCGATGACCGGCGCCATCGTCGCTTCGGCACGCTCGGTCCCCACCGTTGCGGGCAGTAGCCGGGACATGAACTTGCCAAGGGTGGACACCGTCGTGAATGATGACCTCTTGGGGGCGAGCCTGGCTGTCGACCACTTGGTCGCCCTCGGCCACCGACGCATCGCCCATCTCGGGGGCCGCGGCGGCAGCGTGGCGGGCGCACGCCGTGCCGGCTACGAAGGTGCCATGAGCCGCCACCGCCTCGGCCACGAAACCAGGACCCAATGGTGCGACTTCACCGAAAAAAGCGGGTTCGAGGGCACCTTGAAGCTGTTGAGGGCGCGCCACCCGCCTAGCGCCATCGTCGGGTTGAACGATGTCGCCTGTATCGGCGCGCTGTCGGCGGCTGACGAGCTCGGCGTCAAGGTGCCTGCTCAGCTCTCGCTCGTGGGTTACGACAACACCAGCCTTGCCGCCATGAGGCGCATCTCTCTCACCAGCATCGACCCCATGAATGGCACCCTGGGAAGGGCAGCCGCGGAGATGTTGCTCCAACGCATACAAGATCAGGGCCGGCCAGCGACAGAGCGGCTGGTCAGGCCGCGGCTGGTGGCAAGGGCTACTTCAGCCCCTCCTGGGTGACAGGGCCCCAGTAGCCCGAGCGCCTTTGCGCCCATGGTAGAACCGGTGCCCGCAACGGCCGTCTACCACGACCAGCCCTTGGTGAACTGGCGGACCTGCTCCAGCATGAACGTGCTCGACTGAGCGGCGCGCTCTTCCCAGGCGAAGACGCAAACGGTCATGACCCCGCCGAAGCGCAGCCCTTCGAGCGCCCCGAAGAACTCCTGCCAGTCCACCTCGCCCTGGCCGATGTCGAGATGCTGGTGCACCCGCGCCGTCGACCCAGGTGGGTTCACTATGTACCGCAGGCCGGAGGAGGCGCGGTGGTCAAAAGAGTCGGCAACGTGCACGTGGGTGAGCAATCGCCCCGCATAGTTCATTATCCCGGGGCAGTCGTCCCCCATGTGGAACGTGTGGGGAGCGCAATAGAGGAAGGACACCGTGGGGGAGTTGATGGCGCGGACCAGTTCGACGGCCCGGAAACCGTCCTCGACAAAGTCGTCCGGGTGAGGTTCCAACCGCAGTTGCACGCCCTCTCTTTCGAAGACTGGGAGGAGCTGTTCCATCGAGCGCCAAAACTGCGACTCGCTGCGGCTTGGTGCGTCGGGACGCCCGTTGAGCTCGGAGTTCATGACAGGGCACTCGAGGTCGACTGCGATCTGGACCGCACGCCTCCAGTACCTGACGGCGGCTTGGCGCTCGTCCTCGTCGGGTCCTGACCACCGGAACAACGGCAGCACCGACGCCACCTTCACGCCCGCTGCCGCGAGCGCGGACTTGAACTTGGAGACCAGGTCGGCATCTGCCCGCGGATGAGTGAAAAACGGGATGAAGTCATCGCGCGGCGACAATTCTATGAACTCATAGCCGAGGCCTGCCACCAGCGCCGGGAGCTCAACGAGCGGCACTCGCCGGAACATGTACGGGTCAAGCGCTATCTGCACCACGGCCTCCTCTGCTAGCCGGGCCGCACATAACCTACGACTATGGGCTCGCGTTCGCCACCGTAGGCCCTCTGTGCTCAGCCCGTCAAGAAGGGGTGCCAGCTGGGGCGCGCTCGGCAGTTTGCTAGCACTACGAGAGCTCGAATTTTGAAGAGCTCGCCCGCTGTGGCAAACTTTTGACTAGTTTTCCTGAAGGAGGAGGTCGGTATGGGGTGCTCGTCCCTCAGGGTGGGCGTTATCGGAACGGGACGGATCGGCAGGATGCACGCCGGGCTACTTTCCTCCCGTGTAGCGGGCGCCGAGCTGGTAGCGGTTTCGGACGCTGTCCCTAGCGTAGCCGAACAAGCCGCTCAGGCCCTGGGCGTGCCGGCGCTCAGCACGCCCCGGCTCTTGGCCAACCGCGAGGTCGAAGCCGTTGCGATCTGTGCTGCCACGGGCTCTCACGTCCCGCTCATAATCCAAGCCGCGCAGGCAGGCAAGCCCATCTTCTGCGAGAAACCGATATCGCTCGACCTTGCCCAGGTGGACGAGGCCCTAGCGGTGGTCGAGCGTGCCGCCACCCCGCTCATGGTCGGTTTCAACCGCCGCTTCGACCCTTCACACGCGGCGGTACATGAAGCGGTCGCGCGTGGCTCCACGGGCGAACCTCATCTGGTGCGTATTACGAGCCGGGACCCGGCTCCGCCTCCGCTCGCCTACGCCCGGGAGTCGGGGGGCATCTTCCTCGATATGACGATCCACGATTTCGACATGGCCCGGTACGTGGTTGGCAGCGAGGTAGCCGAGGTGTACGCCGCCGGTACGGTACGTGTGGACCCCGCGCTTGGTGACCTCGGCGACGTGGACACCGCGATTGTCACGCTCCGGCACGAGAACAAGTGCTTGACGGTGATCGACAACAGCCGGCAAGCGAGCTACGGCTATGACCAACGCGTGGAGGTGCTCGGGGCGCAAGGGTTAGCTGCGTCAGAAAACCCTATGGCAAATACCAGCCTGATCCGCGACGCCAACGGCACGAGGTTGGCAACGCTGCCCTACTTTTTCCTCGAGCGCTACACGAGCTCGTACATTCGTCAGTGGGAGGCCTTCGTCGCGGCGGTCCGGTCCGGGCAGGTACCACTCACCTCTGGTCGCGATGGCCGCGCCGCGCTGGTCCTCGGCCTGGCTGCCAAACTGTCGCTCCGCGAGCAACGCCCGGTCCGCCCGTCTGAGGTCGACCGTGGCCGGGAGCACTAGCCCCCATAACTTTAGGTACGGCCAAGTTCGCTCTCGAGCCAAGTTCTAAATTAGGGCTAGGCTTGCTCCATTTGAAGTGCCTCGGGGACCTGGTCTGCTTCGTTCGAGCGGAGACGCCCACGGCTGACGACCTCCACGAGGTCGTCGACAGTTACCTCGCCCCGCTTAGCTTCCAGCGCCTTCTGGCCGTGGGCCATGACCACGAACCGGTCGCAGATGCGGTATGCGTCAAAGAGGTTGTGCGTCACGAGGATGCTGGTGATGCCGCGGTCACGTAAGCTACGAAGGTACTCGAAGAGCGCCTCGGTGGCTCTCACCGCCAAGGCGCTCGTCGGCTCGTCCAGGACGAGCAGGGTGCGGTTGAAGTGCACCGCGCGGGCGATGGCGACAGCCTGCTTCTGGCCTCCCGAGAGCTGTCCCACCAGTTTGTCGGGGCTGTCGATGCCCTCGATGGCTACGATCTCTTTCAGGACATTTGCAGCGATCTCGCGCATGAGCCGATGGCGCATGAAGCCGAGCGGGCCGACGAGCTCGCGGCCCATGAAGATGTTGCGTGCGATGGTCATGGAGTCGACGAGGGCCGAGTTCTGGAATATTGTCTCGACTCCGAGCTCGGACGACACCCGCCGGTCGGCCAGTTGCACCGGGGCACCCATCCAGCGCAACGCGCCCTGGTCCGGTTGGACCACACCGGAGATGATGTTGACAAGGGTGCTCTTGCCCGCTCCGTTGTCACCGAGCAGCCCGACGATGTCTGCCTTCCTTACGTGGAACGAGACATCTTTTAGTGCGTCCATGTTGCCGTAGCGTTTGCCGATGCCTTCGAGCTCGAGCAGTAGCGGCGCCTGCTGGGCCTGGTCGCCATCTACTGCGCGGGCGACGGCACCGGTCATGGGGCCTGGGATGACATCTTGGGGTGCGCCCACGTGGACCTCCTCTTGCACTTCAAGTCCTCCTCGCCTGCAGGACCTGGTACATGACCGCGGCTGCGATCACGAGCGCTCCGACAAAAGCGGTCAGGTAGAAGCCGGGGGCGCTCAGTAGTAGCAAAACGTCCTGTATCCAGTAAAGGAGCACGGCCCCGAGGAACATCCCTAGGACCGTTCCCCGCCCTCCCGTCAACGAAGCTCCTCCGATGACGCAGGCGGCGATCGCTTCGAGGGGGACCTGCGAGTTGATGTCCGGGGACACGTCGCCTACGTTGGCCGCGGCCAGGATCCCCGCCAGGGCGGCCAGACCTCCGGCTAGGCAGAAGGCTAGCATCTTAGCTCTGAAGACGTTGACCCCGCTCGAGACGGCCGCCCCAGGGCTGCCCCCGGAGGCGAAGATGTGATTGCCCGCAGAATGGCGCTGCAAAAGGGCCCAGGCGGCGATGGCGATCCCGATGAACCAGATCATCTCGGCGGCCATGACGCCGAATGAGCCGTTCGTAAGCGTGAGGAACGCCTTGGGGACGTCGTCGAAGGTCTCGGAGGAGGCCCCGTGGAACAGCAGGGCCGCTGCCTCCCAGATCCCCATCGTCCCCAACGTCGTGATGAACGAGGGGATGCGTAGTTTTAATGTGATGAGGCCGTTAGCAAAACCGATGCCGGTGCCGATGGCGAGCCCGATCAGCGCGCACAGCCAGATCGAGATGTGGTAGTCCTCGTAGATTTGGGCCATCATCAGGCTGCTGAACAGGTAATTGGCCCCGACTGACAGGTCGAACTCGCCAGCGACCATGAGTATCCCGACCCCGATCGCCACGACGCCGAGCAGGGGGATCGTCTGGAAGGCCACGAGGAGGTTGGCCGAGGACGCGAAGGCGAACCTGTTCGGGTCCACCTCGGCGAAGACGACACTCGCCACCTGAAGGACCACGAAGATCATGAGGATGTCGATCGCTGACTGCTGGAGCCGGTACTGGAAGCCCGGCTTCCGACCGAGCACCCCGAGGCGGCCAGCAAGGCCCAACGGGGCAATGGGTGTCGGTACGAAGCCCTGTGCCATGACCCTCCCTTCGTGTCGGGTAGCGAGTGCCGCGACGCTCACATCTTAATATCGTCCACTACTGGTAGTTGGGTACCAGCGGAGCAAGCGCCTTGACGTTGCTCTTGGTGATGAGCGCGTTGTCGCTGGTGTTGATGTTGAAAGGCGCGATCCCGAACTTGAGGTCCAAGGCGACTTCGGCAACGGAGTCGAAGCCTTGGGCGTAGGGCTCCTGGTTGATCGACACGGTAATGCTGCCGTTTTCAAGGCCGGTCAGGATTGATGGGAACGACAGGTCGAACCCGCCGATCGGGATGTGCATGCCGACGGAATGGGTGGCAGCTACTGCCTCCGAGAGCGGTGTGCCGCCGAGAGCGATGAGCGCCTTGGTGGTGCGGTGACCGAGGAGATATTCGACCATAGCGGACTTGGCAGGAGCCTGGCTGTCGGTGGTCCCGATCTCCGAACAAGTGATCCCTAGCTTGGCGAGCACGCTGTTGACGCCGGCGCGCCGGCCTATGGCGTAAGTCTCCTGCGGCGTCTCGACAGGGCAAAAGACAGCATCCCCCTTTTTGATAAGGCCCTTGCTCACCATGTAGCTAGCAACTTCTGCACCCGCGGCGAACTCGGTCTGGCCGATGTAGGTCTTGATACAGGGGCTCGAAGCGCTCTGGTTGACGGCGATGTAAATCAGGCCTGCCTTGACAGCAGGGCAAGCGGTACCTGCCACGGCCGCGTCCGGGGTCTTGGCCACGATGCCTGCATAGTGGCTCGCTATCGCGGTTTTGATCTCGCTGACCGCTGTGCTGTCGTCGTTGTTTGCGAACTCTGTGGTGAGCTTGAGGCCGAATACATGGGCAGCGGCCTTGGCCCCGTTCTCTAGGGGCACGAAGAACGAGTTGCTGGCTGGGTCGTAGATATCCAGGAGGATCTTCTTGCCCGTGATGTTGTAGCCACCGGGGATGGTGGCCGCTGGGAACCGCGCCAGGGCCGCCCTTTGTGCCGCCGTCTGGGATGCCACCGCGCTGTTGGCCGTGAGCGCAACGGTAGTCGCGGCCACAAGGCCTGCGGCTCCGAGCGCGCTTGCCCATTTCACGCTCCTCACCGACAGAGGTCGCCTGATGTGCGACAATCTCGCACGCCGTCTTTCGAGAAGTCCGATCATGAAGTTCTCCTTGTTGGTTGTTGATTGGTAACTACGGCGGCCGTTTGCCGGCGGTGCTTCCCCCCTTAGCGACACCATGCCGAGCTCTTCTGGACGCAGCTTCGGCGGGACGCCCGGTGATGGCGCTCGCCTACCAGGCTTCCACCTGGATGGCGACAAGATAGCCCCCCGGGCCTGAGCCGTCAAGTGGTTGTGGACGATTATCTACGATATGGACAACGTCCCGCCCGCAACCCACAAGCTCGAGCGGTCCGGGCCCCGCTACGCCGTAGCGCTCGCTTGACGAGCTGGGCGGCTCGGGTTATCCTATGGATGTGGACTGATGTTCACTATGTGGAAGATGGCTGCACCCATACTAGGGGGCGCGGGATCTGGCA
>JBOGGK010000613.1:0-3806 GCA_050744045.1 Acidimicrobiales bacterium
GTTCTGGATGATCTCGCCGAAGCCGAGGGTGACAATGGCCAGGTAATCGCTGCGCAACCGGAGCGTTGGCATGCCGATGAACACCGCGCCGAGCAGGGCGGCCGCCACCGCCGGCGGGATGGTGGCGAGCACAGGCCAACCCAGGTCGACCGAGAGCAGGCCGGTGGTGTAGGCGCCGATGGCGAAAAAAGCAGCGAAACCGAGGTCGAGCATCCCCGCGTAGCCGACGACGAAGTTGAGCCCCAAGGCGAGGCAGGCGAGGATCTCCACTTGCATGGCCACGCTTACCACGTAGGTGCTCTGCACCATTTGCGGGAAGAACACCATGACGATGACGACCAGCAGCGCGAAGGCGAGGCCGGGGCGCGACAACGCCGCCTGCGACGGGGAAAGGCGGGCCGCCGCCGGGCCGGCCTGCACCGGTAGGGCCCGGCCCGGTGCGGTGTGGCTACCGGGCCCTCCATAGCCCTCCTCGCTTTGGGCTGGCGGTTCACCGAAGATGGTCACCGCCTCGGGCTCCGCACCCGCCGGGCGGGTGAGCGGTTCAGACCCGCTGTCCAACGCGTTCGCCCAACAGCCCCGTAGGCCGTAGCCACAGCGTGAGCACGAGCGCCCCGAAGGCGAAAAGCAGGGCCCACTGGGCGCCGAACAACCCCGTACCCACAGATTCGAGGATCCCGAGGGCCAGGCCGCCGACCGCGGCGCCGGCCACGTTGCCGATGCCCCCGAGCACAGCCGCCGTGAACGCCTGCAACCCGATGGAAAAGCCCATCAAGTAGTTGATCTGGCCGTAATAAAGGCTGGCCATCACCGCCGCCGCCCCGGCCAGCGCGCCCCCGATGAAAAAGACCAGTGAGATGACCCGGTCGGTGTTGATGCCCATCAGCGTGGCGGCAACCCGGTCCTGGGCCACCGCCTTCATGGCGGTCCCGAGCATGGTGCGGTTGACCAGCCAGTAGACCGCCAATATGAGCACTACCGCGGCCACGACGATCGCCACCTGGGTCCAGGTGTAATGGACGCTGGCCACGTCGAAGCCGCTGCTCGGCGGCGTGACCGGGTAAGGCAGGTAGTTCGAGCCCCAGCCGGGGATGTTGAGCACCCCGTTCTCCAGGATCTGCGACACGCCGAGAGCGGCGATCATCAAGCTCAGCACCGCCGCCCGGCGCATCGGCCGGTACACCAACTGTTCCACGCACACCGCCAGCACGCCGCAGGCTGCCATGGTGACAATGCCGACCCAGACCACGTTGCCCCAGTTGACCTTGGTACCGACGGTCACCGCCGCCAGGATGCTGTAGCTGGCGAAGGCGGCCGCCATGTAGAAGTCGCCGTGAGCGAAGTTGATGAGGCGCAAGATGCCGTAGACCATGCTGTAGCCGACTGCCACCAAGGCGAAGAACGAGCCGAGGAAGAAGCCGGCTACAACATCAGGGACGATGACGTTCCATGTCACCGTGGTTCACCGCCCTCCGGTCGGTGTGCTGCCCTTGGGGTGGGCGGCTCAGGCAGGCGGCTGGTGGGCGGCCAGGTGGTACTGGCCCTTGTTGACCTGCAGTACAACGAAATGCGCCCCCAGGCGTGAACCGTTGCCAGCGAAGTGCACTTCTCCGGTGAGGCCGGCGAACTTGAGCTTGTGCAGGGCGGCGATCACCTTGGCAGGTGAGAGGCTCTTGGCTTTCTTAGCCGCGTTTGCCAAGGCGTAGATGCCGTCGTAGCCGTAAGCCGAGTACGGGCCCGGCTGGGCGTGGAACCTCTTGGTGTAGGAGTTGTCGAACGTCTTGGCGGCAGGCCCGGTGAGGAACGACGACAGCACCGCGATGGTGGCGTAGGTCCCCTGGGCGTCGGCGCCGGCGTCCTTGATGAAGGTCGGGTCCACCGAGCCGTCTGCGGTGACGAACGGCATCGTGAGCCCCGCTGTGCGGAGCTGGCGCACGAACTCGGCCGCTTGGGCGAAGTAGCCCGTCCAGTAGACGGCGTCGGCCTTTTCGCTGCGGACGGTGTTGATGACCGCGGAGAAGTCCTGCTGGGTGTTGGGCACCGCCTGGATGGGCAGCACTTTTGTGACCGAGCCGGCAAGGTCGGCCTTGGTGAGCTGCGCGACGTTGACCGCGTAGGTCGTTTGGTCGTCGGCGATGAGGAGCTTTTTCACTTTGATGACCTTGGTGAAGAAGCCCGCCGCCTCTTTGGCTTGGAGGGCGCCACCCGGGTCGATCAGGAAGACGTTGTGGTAGTGGCCGGCGGTGAGGGTGCTCGAGTTGGCAGCCGCTTGTATGTTGGGGATACCGGCCCGGGAATAGATCGGCTCGGCCGGCTGGGCCGCGCTCGAGCAGTACCCGCCGACCATGGCCTGAACACCTTGGGACACGAGCTTGTTGGCGGCGTTGACCGCGGTCTGGGGGTCGCAGGCGTCGTCCTGTTCCCGCAGGACGATCTTGTGCCCGAGCACGCCGCCGGCGGCGTTGACCTTGTCGACTGCCAGTTGCTCCCCGTGGTAGATCTCCGTGCCCGCTTCGGCTTCGGCGCCGGTCATGGGCTCGGAGACCCCCACCACGTAGGTGCCCTTGGCGCTGGCCGCCGATGCGGCGGTCGAAAAGGCGGTCGTCGCCCCGCAGGCGGTCGCCATTAGGGCGCCGACGGCAAAGACCCGGCAGGTTGCGTCCTTGATTTTCACCACTCCTCCTCTCAGCCGCGTGCAGCGACACGCTCGGTTGCCGCAGCGGCGGGCTCAATTATGGCACCAGGCGCGTGCCGGGAGGGACCATGGAGGCTTGTCGCGTAATGCCCGGGCGCCTCTCGACATCTGTGCAATCGATCTGCGCCATCGATCTGTGCAATCGCCCGGTCAGGGCCGGCTGCGGTGGAGGACGACCAGGAGGGCGTAGGGGTCGCCCTCCTGGGGGCCGTCGCCGAGGTGGTCGCCGGGGCCCCCGCAGCGGGCGATGAGGTCGCGGACGCGAGCTACCAGGTCGTCGAGCTGCTCGGGGCGCAGGCGGATCGCCATGCGGGCACCTTCGACGAGGGCGCCCGGGCCGGCCTCGGCCACTTCGGCCGCCACCGCCTGGAACACCGCCCTAAGCATGGTCCCGCTCTCGTCGGCCATCGCGCCCTCGAGGTACCAGGACTTCCCCGTCGCCCGGTACGGCTTTTCGGTCGACCCCCGCGGGCCGCGCCGCCACCGCTGTTCGGCCAGGAACCCGGTGCCCACCAGGGTGCGCACGTGGTGCAGCACGGTCGCCGGGCGCTCTCCCAGCGCGTTTGCGAGCTCGGCGTTGGTGAGCGCCCGGTCCAGGCACAGGCGCAGGATGCGCAGCCGGAGGGGGTGAGCCAGGGCCCGCGCCTCGCGGACCGTGGCGCCCCGCCGGGCGCTGGCGTCGGCGGCCACCCTGGCCCCCCGCCGGGCGCTGGCATCGGCGGGCATCCCCGCGCCCTCAGCTGGTCCCGGGGGTCGAGGCAGTACGCACGTCCCCAGCCTAACTAGTTGACAGTTCCCAACTGGTACGCGAAGCTCGATCAGTGGGCAGGGGGCATCGGGGCGGGCGCAAGGGCGGCGCAGGCCGGGCGTTGACCGACCACCCCGGGTTCCGCAGGTTGTGGGCGGGGCAGTCCGTGAGCGTGCTCGGGAGCCAGGTGACCGTCCTGGCCCTGCCCCTGGCCGCCGTCCTCGTCCTGCACGCGTCCACCTTCGAGGTCGGCGTCCTGACCGCTCTCGACACGGCGGCGTTCCTGCTCATCGGCCTTCCTGCTGGCGTCGTGGTGGACCGCCGGCGGCGCCGGCCGGTGATGGTGGCCGCCGACGTGGCCCG
>JBOGGK010000614.1:0-4818 GCA_050744045.1 Acidimicrobiales bacterium
GGCCAGCATAGGGGCCACGGCGGAGCCAGTAACGCGGGCCAAAGGTGTGGGCATGCAGCAGGTTGCAGCGCTGGGTGGCATTGGTGAGGACTTCGATGTCGTGACGTTTTCGAAGTGCGGCGACCGGCCCAGGTTTGCGCAGTTCAGGGACCATGGCGACCAGCTCCCGGCCCTCGGGGCCCATCTGGCGGCCGAAGAGCCTCTCGACGATGGCGACCGCTTGGGCGCCTTCCGGGATGAGCCCGCCCCAGCGTAGGTAGCCGGAAACGATGCCCATCAGCCTGTCACCGACTTCTTCTTGGTGGAGCACGACCCGCTCGCCTTCGTGCAACCAGGCGCGCAGCCGCTCGTAGAGGTCGGGCAGCACGGTGGCGGGGTCATCGTTGGCAGCGAAGGGTACATGGGACCATGCCAGGCCCTCCTCGTCGTAAGCGTGGAGGTTGTGCGGAGAGGCGAGCAGGGAGACCACCCGGGTGAAGCCCTGTGACTTTATCCAGAGGATCTCTTCCCGGCGGCGCACCTTCCTGTGGTTGCGGGCGTAGCCGCCCGGCCTCTCACACACGGCCAACTTGTCTTTTATGACCCAGGTGAAAAACCTCGGCTTTATGCCCGCCGCCCATTTCCCCCTCATCGTCGCGTGCCTGTCACCGGCGTCCCACGAGCTTCGCGGCATCCGCGGTGGCCTTGGCGTCGTGGGCACGTACCATCGACGCACCGGCCGCCATGGCCCAGACGGCGCCGGCCAGGGACCCCTCGAGCCGATGCTCGGGCGGGGCCGGCGCGGTTTCGCTCCCCGCCACGACGCCGGTGAACCGCTTGCGCGACAACCCGACGGCCACCGGCCAGCCGGTCGAGACCAACTGGTCGAGGTGGGCCAGGACGGTTAGGTTGTGCGCTGTCGTCTTAGCGAAACCGATGCCGGGGTCGAGCCAGATCTCCTCGACCCCGCCTGCCGCCGCCTCCTCGGCCTTGGCGACGAGGTACGCCTTCACTTCCTCGACGACATCCCTGTAGCTGGCTCGGCTCGCCATGTCGGAGGGCTCGCCCTGCATGTGCATCGCCACCCAGCCCGCGCCGCCCTCGGCGGCCACCTGCCAGAGGGAAGCAGATACGTCGTTGACGATCGTCGCCCCGGCGTCGAGGGCCGCCTCGGCAACCCCTCGCTTCCTTGTGTCCACCGATATCCGGGCGCGGCCCCCGAGCCGGCGGGCGAGCTCAACCACGACGGGCACCACCCGGCGAAGCTCCTCGCGCTCGTCCACCGGCGAGGCGTTGGGCCTCGTCGACTCGCCCCCCACGTCCACGACGTCTGCCCCTTCGTCGGCCAACCGCAAGCCATGGGCGACCGCTTCGCCTTGATCTGCCCACTTGCCACCGTCGTAGAACGAGTCTGGCGTGACGTTGAGCACGCCCATCACCAAAGGGAGACCGGCAAGTGCCATGGTTGATCGCCCAGCTTACTGAGCGGCGAGAGCCCCGGGGCGGGGAAACCATCCCACTATGGCGGCCCTCAAGGCCCTAGCCGGGGCTGACGAACCAAAGGCTATGGCCGAACCCGACCTGGCCGAACCCGACCTGGCCGAAAGCGAGCTGGCCGGCCCCAACCCGGCCAAAAGCGAGCGGACCGGCCCCGACCTGGCCGAAAGCGAGCAGGCCGGCCCCAACTTGGCCGACCCCAACTTGGCCGACTGGCTAGCGGCTGAGAGGCGCTGCTCAACCAGCTGCGTGGACCTCCCCGCCGCCGGGGTGCGGGGGCGCCCACCAGCCGAAAGCGGCAGCGGCCGCCAGCAGCCGGGGGCGCGTGGCCGGCGATGGGCCCTTTTCACCCGCCTGTGGGCCCTCGCCAAGATGGCCATCTCCGGCTGGAGCGCCTGGTGGGTGACGAGCTACCTCCACGCCGGGCTGGGCGGTACCGTGTGCGCCTGGGGCGCAGTGTGTTTCTGGTGGGCCGCCGGTCCGCACTGGCGGAAACGTTGCTTCGGCCCCGGCCAGCAACTGGAGCCCGAGCTGTACGAGGAACTCTCGAGGTGGTTGTACCGTGCGGGGGCCGTCCTTGTCCTCTCGGGCGGGGCGCTGGCGCTGGCCCGCTCCTTCTGAGCCGTCCCGCTGCTTCTGTGCCATCCTGGTCCCTCTGAGCCCCCAGCTCTTCCGGCCCGGCCCCTGAGCTCCTGGCCCGTTCAGTGCCCGGGCCCCTGGATGAACCCGAGCACCTCGGCCCGGGCCGAGGCGCTCGTAAGGAAGTGGCCCCGCACCGCCGAGGTGACCGTCGTCGCCCCCGGTTTGCGCACGCCTCTCATCGACATGCACAGGTGCTCCGCCTCGACGACCACGAGCACGCCCCGAGGCTCGAGGGCCCGCACCAGGGTGTCGGCTACCTGAGAAGTCAGCCTCTCTTGCACCTGGGGCCGCCTCGCGAAGCCCTCCACCAGCCGGGACAGCTTGGACAGCCCCGTGACGCGCCCGTCTTCGCCCGGGATGTAGGCGACGTGGGCGGTGCCCGTCCAGGGCAGCAGATGGTGCTCGCAAATACTGTAAATGGGGATGTCGCGCACGAGCACGAGCTCGTCGTGGTCGGCCTCGAAGGTCACCGACAAGTGCCGCGCCGGATCTTCGTGCACCCCGGAGAAGACCTCGGCGTACATGCGAGCCACTCTCTCGGGCGTGTCGCGCAAGCCGTCCCGCTCGGGGTCCTCGCCCACTCCGGCGAGCAACTCCCGTATGGCGGCAGCGACTCTGACCAGGTCGACCTCGCCCCGTCCTCCTACCTTGACCGCGGTCGCCCGGTTATCGGTCCCACCAGGAGGCACCCTCAGCCTCCCGCCTGCGAGCCGGCATAGCGCCGGACGCAACCGAGGTTGCGGTAACGCTCAGCGATGTCGAGCCCGTAGCCGACCACGAAATCCCGCGGGATCCGGAAGCCCACGTAGACCAGTTCGGGCACGTACAGCTCGCTTTCTTTGGCCAGCAGAGCACACACGGCCAGGCTGGCCGGGTGGCGGGCCGCCAGGTTGCGCAGCAGGAACGCCAGGGTGAGGCCGGAGTCGATAATGTCCTCCACTACCAGCACATGACGCTCCGCCAAGTCCGTGTCGAGGTCCTTCACGATCCGGACCACGCCGCTCGTGCGGGTGCTGCTGCCGTAGGACGCCACGGCCATGAAGTCGAACTCGACCGGGAGCTGGACGGCGCGAGCCAGGTCGCTCATGAAGACAAAGGCCCCTTTCAGCACGCCGACGAGCAGCGGCGGGCGGCCTTGGTAGTCGGTGGTGATGAGGGCACCGAGCTCTCCTATGCGCCGCTGGATCTGCTCTTCGGTCACCACTACCTCTCCCAGGTCGGGGTCGCCCAGCGCCCAATCCTCGCTGACAGCGGGCCGGCGGCCGCCCGCCTCAGGAGCGGGTGAGGGCTCGGAAGGCCCTGAGCGGTCCTCGGCTCCGCCGGGCGTGCTCGCGTCTATCATGCATAGCCAACCTAATCTCACTTGGCCGACCGGGGCCCAGACGACCTCACCCCGAGCCGGGCCGTGACGGCGGCGGCCTAGCCGACGGGCTTGGGGGCCTCGAGCCGCAGCCGCCCGCGATGGCGGCTCAGGCGCCGGCCACCGGTTATCTCGCAGGCCCGCACCGCACCGGCGACGACCGCCAATGCCCGCTCGACGTCGCCTGCAGAAGGCGGGTGGTGCTCGGGCCCTTCAGCTTGGCGCAGCCACGAGCGCAGCGCCCGCTTGGCAAGAGGCCCGGGCGCCGCCCGAAGGGCGCGCGCGTCGCTCGGGTCAAGGGCCTCGGCCAAGCCGGCGAGCAAGTCTGCGTCTTCGCGCAACAGGCCGGCGGTACGGGACAGGAGAGGCACCGGGTCGCGCCCGGACACCTCGGCGAGCAGGGGGAGGACGTCGTGGCGGATCCGGTTGCGCCGGAACCGAGGCTCGAAGTTGGAAGGGTCGGCCACCGCCTCGAGCCCCAGGAGCCGGACAAGGCTGGCCGTCTCGGCCCGGCGCAGGCGGAGGATGGGCCGGCGTACCCCCCGGAGGCCCCCCCCGGCCGGCCGCATGGCGCACAGGCCGTCGAGGCCCGCCCCACGGACCAAGTTGAGCAACAGGGTCTCGGCCTGGTCGTCAGCGGTGTGGCCCACCAGCACCCCGACCGGCAAAGCCGCGTAGCGGGCCAGCCTCGCTCTCGCCTCCAGGTCCGGCCCGGGCTCGACGCTCACCTTCACCAGCTGGAAGCTGGCGCCGAGCGCTTCGGCTGCCGCCCGCACCATCTCGGCCTCCTCGGCCCCGGCGCGCCGCAAGGCGTGGTCGACGTGCACGGCCCCGGCCCTGCACCCAGAGGCCACAGCAAGAGCGAGCATCGCGAGGGAGTCGGCGCCACCGGAAACCGCGCACACCGCGGTTCCCCCGGCAGGAGGGAAGTCGCAACGGCGCAGCAACGAGCGCACCTGAGCAGGCCAGGCGGCAGCGCCCCCCAGCTGGCCCGCCGGCGCAACTCTCACGGGAGCTCGGTCGCGGGTGTGGCCGCGCCCAGAGGGCCGGCCCGGCGCCGCTCGCGTTCGCGAAGGGCGCTCGCTGCCCGCAGAGCCTGGACGAGGGCGGGCCCGCTCTCGAAGTCGAGCTTGCTCGCCATCCTCCTCAGCCTGGCGTACATGTAACTGCGGCTGACCTGCAAGCGGTAGCGCGCTTCGGCCAATGTGGGCGAAGAGAGCACCATTGCGAGTATCTCCTGGTCCCGAGAGGTAAGGGCGTCGATGCTGAGCCAGCTCGGCCAGCTGGGCCGAGCTAACTTGGACTGGCGGGCTGCCCTCGCCCCGCTGACCGGTTCCAGG
>JBOGGK010000615.1:0-2949 GCA_050744045.1 Acidimicrobiales bacterium
GTTCGAGCTTGGTGCGCGTGCACCAAATCTGCAGATGCGATCGCCAGGAAGGTGCATTTGTCGGTTAGCGGTCCGTTTTCGTACACGAAATCTGCAAATGCAGCCCTTGAGAAAACGCGTCTGTAGGTCCCGTGCACGCGCCGCCCCGACCGGTGGCCCCGAGGCGAGGTACACGCTCGCGCGCTCGCGGGCTCGCGGGCTCGCGGGTAGCGATTAACCCGGCGGCGGTTCGACCTCGAAGCTGTACCTTCCTGTGTTGCCGTGCCCGGCCACCGCGTTGCCCGAGCCGGTGACGCCGGTGAGCTCAGCGGTGCCCGAACCGGCGATCACCTCGAAGTCGGTACGGGCTTCGGTGCCGTCGTAGCGCCCGGCGGCGCGCAGGACCAAGCTGCCTGCCCGTGCCCCGACCTTGCCGAGCACCCGTTGGTGACCGACGAACTCGGCGGTACCGTCGGGCCGGTACGTCATCACCATGTCGGCGACCGTCTCGGCTTCGATCCCCCCGCTGAAGCGCTGCTCGATCCGGGCAGTGGTCACCTTGACCGTGCCCTCCAGCCCGGTGGCCGGTTCTTCCGCCCACGACCCCACCACGAAGGTGCCCTCCAGACGTTCCCCCACTTTTCCTCCCCGACTGTAGTGCCCGAGGCACTCACTCTATAATTGCGGGTCCGTCCCGGCGGCTTTTCGCACCGGTAGCCGTGCCCCGCCCTCAGGTGGCCACGACCACGCGAGCCGCGGGGGCGGGTGTGGACAGGTCCGCCCGGGCCAACGGGAACTAAACCGTGATGGTGGCGTGCGCGGACCGTTGCTCAAAGCGGGCTGGAAAGCTTGGCTTCGGGGATGGCCGGTTCGAAAAGTTCCACTGGGTTGCCAGAGGGGTCCTCGGCGATCGTCTGCCTGCCACCGACGCCGCTCACGATGTCGTTGCGAAAGCGCACCCCGGTGCTGCGCAGCTTCTCGACGAGCTCTCCCAGGTCGGCTACTTCGATAGCGAACCTGTTCCAGCCCCCCGGCGCCGGCAGGGTCCCGTCCGGCATCGCTTGTCCACCGCCCGGGCCGCCCCCAGGGGCCGAAAGCACCAACCTCAGGTCGCCTCGTGCGAGCATGGCGAAGGTGGGAGCGGGGTGCATCACCTCTGCGAACCCGAGGGCGCCAGTGTAGAAACTGATCGCCTCGTCGACGTCGTTCACGATGTACCGGACGCTCACCGTCGCCATAATTCTCCCCAGTGGCCCATGGGACCCTAGGGTAGCGCGATCGTGCGCTGAGCCCGGCCCTGCGGACCGACGGTGCCGCACCGTTTCCCCCGCCCGCTGGGAAGCTCAGCGGTCGGCCTTGCCCCAGAACTGCACAACTAGGCGAGCCGGTCCTGTCAGGCTCACCTCATGCGCCACCGCCGGGGGGATGGGTTGGGCGGCTCCTCTCTCCAGCACCACGTCCAACGGTGGCGCCGTCTCCATCCGGAAGCCTACCCGGCCCTCGATCACCTGGAGCAGCGCCCACACGCCGGGCGCGGTGCGATGGGAGTGGCGCAGCCCCGCCGGCAGGCTGTCGTGGTCCCAGGGACCGGCGGTCCGGAGCAGACGGAGCCCATCGGGCATCTCGGTCCTGTCGCACAGCGGGCATTCGATCTCCGAGCCCACCCTGGCCGCCCGCTGTTGCGGGTCCAGGGCCCAGGGACGTTCCTGGAACGGAGGGCGGTGCCGCACGTGCTGGCGGTGGAGGCAGGACAGGTCGGCCACCCAGTCGCCTTGCCCGTCTTGGTGAAAGCCGGTGATAGTGCGGATCATCGTCTCAAATTAGCCTTCGCCTTTCATCCGGGTAGAGGGTCGACGCTCGGCGTTACAGGACGGGGGCGGGCCGTTGCCGGGGGGGCCGCTACGAGGTGGGCGCGGCGGGCGGGACGTTCCTGCCAGATTTGAGCTCTTCACGGAGCCGGCTGAAGGCCAGCGTGTCGCCTTGTTCGATGCGCTCATAATCGCCAGGGTCGGAGAACTCCAAGGCGACGATCCCGAAGTTGGCAAGGTTTTGCCAGTGGAGGCGGGCGAACGACTTCGCTATCACCACGCGGAGGCCCAAGTAGCGGGGAGCGATGGCAGCGTGCTCGCGAGAGGACCCCTGCCCATAGTTGTCGCCGCCGACCACCACGTGCCCGGTGGTGTCCTTGCCGGCCACGGCACGTCGCGGGTAGTCCTCGTCGGTCCCGGCAAAGACGAACTGCGAGATGGCGGCAACGTTGCTCCGGTAGGGGAGCACCCGGGCGCCTGCGGGCATGATCTCGTCGGTGGAGACCTCGTCGCCGACCTTGAGCTCCACGGGTGCCTCGACCCGGTCCGGCAACGGGTCGAACCCAGGGAGAGACACGATGTTGGGCCCTTTGACGAGCTCCTGCACGAGAGCCTCGCCGGGCGGCAGGGGCGGGACGAGCATCGAGGTGTTGACGTGCGAGCGCTCGGGCAAGGAGAGCGCCGGGTACCCGGTCCCTCGCAGTTCGGGCAGGCGCCGAGGGTCTGTGAGCTTGCCGGTCATGGCGGCCGCGGCCGCAGTCAGCCATCCGCCAGCCGCGAGGTCCTCGAGGAGCTGGCGCGAAGTGGGGTTGACATCGAACGACACCTGGTCGTGGCTTTGCTGCCCGCGCATGATCTCGGCCACTATCGCGAAGTCCCGGAGCCCAGGGTTGGCCGATGACCCCACCACCACCTGGTGGACCTCCTCGCCTTCAACCTCCCGGACCGGGACGACGTTCCCGGGGCTGGACGGCTTGGCGACCAGCGGCTCCAGCTGAGAAAGGTCGATCCGTTCGGTGAGGTCGTAGGCGGCCCCCGGCTCGGCGGCGATCGCCACGAAGTCCTCCCCGCGGCCTTCTGAGCGCAAGAATGTTCGCCCCGCTTCGTCGGCGGGGAAGACGGTGGTGGTCGCTCCAAGCTCGGCGCCCATGTTGGCGATGAC
>JBOGGK010000616.1:0-9851 GCA_050744045.1 Acidimicrobiales bacterium
AGGCGGTGTTGAACGTCGCCTTGGTGGCCCGCCCGAGGACCGTTGCTGGGAGAAGGTCTCCGGCCACGAAGCTCATCGCCTCCTGTCTGCTCGCAAAGCCGAACCTCTTTCGGGACGAAGCCAGTGCGGCGACGAAGCCGGCGTCGAGGATCGGGTCCAGGTGGAGCACCGAGTAGTCGGCCGCTATCAGGCCCATGTTGTGCTCGTGGGCAAGTACTGAGCGTTGGCGGAGGTGCCAGCGCAGGCCCGCCGCGGAGCCGTTCGGCCGTCCCCCGAACTGGCGTGCCGCCATGAGGGCCACACGCCTGAGCGCCTCGGGCTGCAGCCAGCGGGCACAAGGCAGCGCCCCCCCGGCCAAGTAGCGCCGCCACAGCCGCAGGGCCCGGACGGGCCGGGGTCCCAGGGCCACGAGAGCAGAGGCGCCCCGGCGGGGGTGGGCGAGAGCGCCCGGGAGCGCAAGGGCCGCCCACGCTCGGCGGAGCGGGGCTGGCCCGAAGACCTCGTCCCCTCCCTCGCCCGTCACGTGGGAACCGCCCCGGGCGACCTCGAACGACTCCGCCAGCACGTAGAGCGTGGAGGGCAGGAGCAGCCCGTAGCGGCGCATGAAGGCCTGCGCCCGCTCGCCCACGAGGTCGAGGCCGCCGCTGAAGTTGGCCCGCTCCCAGTCCGGGAGGCGGAGGTGGGCTATCACCATCTCCTGCCAGCCGTCCTCGTTGGCGGCCCGGTCGGCGGGGAAACGCCTCGTGTACGCGACGGGCAGGGGGAGGCCCTCGCGCCGGGCGACGTGGGCGGCCACGGCCAGGACCAGCGACGAGTCGCGCCCGCCGGAGAAGTCCACGACGCAGGGCGGGCGCTCGAGGGCTGCCAGCAAGACCTCTTCGAGCACCTGGCGAGGGCCCGGACCGCCCCGGCCAGGCGAGCGGGCGACAAAGGCGTCGCCCTCCCCCATCCCCATGGTCCACCCGGCTGCCACCTCGAGGGTGCTCGGCCTGACCAGTCCGGCGCCAGATGTTGCGTCGTCGTTCAGCCCTCCCAAAGCGCGCCCCTCAGTGCCGCGGCCGGCCCCCGCCTCGGGACGGCTGTCGCCAGCCGTGAACCAACCTTGGGGGACGCGAGCACGCGTGGCACACTAGAGGCGCGCGCCTCGATCTGGTCGGCCCACCGGCGGGCGGCGCGACGTGGTCGACCTGGCTGTCCCAGCCCGAGCGGTCACCTACCCGCCGCCTGGCATCTGGGACGCCGTCTGGTCACCCTCGGGCGCGGCACTCGCAGTCGAAATACGGGGACGGCTGGGCGCCGCCGAGGTGATCGCTGTCCTCGGCCAACCTGGCCGGTTGTTCTTCCACCCCGTGGAGTGCACGATCAGGGCTTACTCCGGCGCCCGCCCCGCACCAGCCGCGTCGGCGGAGGCGCTTTCACCGCCGGCGGGGCGAGGCACCCGCCCGGTGGGCTCGTCAATAAGCGGCGCCTGCGGTCTGAGCCCTGCCCGCCAGGGTGCCTACCTGCCTCCTCATGGGGACCGGCACGGGGACACCCCGGAGGCTTACGACACCGAGGACGCACCCGTGGTCCTCTCCTACCCAACCGGGTACCAGCACGGCCGCTACGTGCTCGGCCCTGTCGAGATGACAGGCTCCATAGTCAAGGAGGCGGCCGCCGTGCTCGTCAGCCAGACGGACCAGTGGGAGGTGGACCTCACCTTCACCGCGGCCGGGTCGTCGAAGTTCAACTACTACGCCGCCCGCCATTACGCCTGCTATGCCCGACGGCCGCACGACCCTCCCGATTGCGCCCTCGAAGCCGTCGACCTCGACGGCACGCTCGAGTCGGCCCCGGTCGTAAAGGCAGCCACCTACGACGGAGCGGCGGTCACAAATGGCCCTATCAAACCCTTCACGCGCCAGCAGGCCCGCACGATCGCCGCCCTTGTCGGTTCGGGCGCACTGCCCGTGGCCTTTTCGGCCGCGGTCATAGACTCCGTTACGCCGTCCCCGGCGGCACTCGGCGCAAGGTAAAGGCCAGCGCAGGTCTGGCAGGTTGTGACGACCAAGCTCGGCGCCGCTCGGTTAGAACACAGGATGCTCAACAGAAGGGTGCTTCTTCTCCGGCAACTGGCGTCGTGCCCGGCATTCGTCCCCATCGCCCTGCTCGCCACCGGCGGGCTGTCGCTCGCGCCCAAGACTGCCACGTCGCCCGAGCAGACGGTCGTGCTGTCCGGCAGCTCCGTGGGCCCTGTCCGCTTCGGCGAGCCCCAACAAAAGGCCGTGAGCGCGCTCGAGAGACTGATCGGCGCCACGGAGGGCGGTGTGCGGCGAGCGAAGGGCAACTGCACCATCGACGCCGCGCTCTATTGGACCAACTTCTCGGTGTACTTCTTTGGGGGCAGGTTCGTCGGCTACCAGACGGGCAACAACCTCACCGCCAAGCCGGAGCCGGCGTTCAACGGGCGCACACCGAGGGGCCTCCGGGTCGGCGACACGTTGGCCGAAGCACGCAAGCTCTACCCCGGTGCCGTGACGACCAGTGGCGCGAACGGCGGCGTGTACGCGGTCAAGACAAGGGTGGGGACGATCCGTGGCTACCTGTCGCTCGAGATCTCGAACCCGCCGAGCAAGATAAAGATCGCTTCTGTCTCGGCAGGTTCTGTTGGCTGCCCGGCGGCGTCGCCAGGCTGAGGCTGGCGGGGCCCGCTCGGCCAGGTGCGGCGTGGGACCAATGGCGACCGAACTTCCGGCGGAACCGACGAGGGGCCCCATGCGCGGCCGGGCACTTCGCGCCCCGGCCACGACGTGTGTCGGGGTCAGAGGTCGATGCCTATGTCGACGCCGCGGTCGAACTCGGCTCCGTGGCCGAGCCCGAGCGCCCTGTGCAACTGGCGCTCCCGTTCCCGTTCGAGCACCGGCTGCCAGGCGTGCTGGCGCGCCAGGTCCTCACGCTCTTTGATCTCCCGGTCGAGCTCCCGGATCCGGGCCAGGACGCCGGGGCGCTGAGCGAGGAAGTTGTCGTGCCGCTGCTGGGCCTCGCTAAATCTCGCCACACGAGCTTCGAGGTTGCTGCGCTCGGTCTCGAGGGAACGGGCGTGGGGCTCGGCCCAGTGACGCCAGGCCTCCTGCGCCTGGTCGAAGCGAGCGCCGGCCTCCCGGAGCTCTCGGCGGGCCTTGTGCCTCGCCCATAGCCCGAGGCCCGGCTCCTCGGCCCGCTCACAGAGGCGCTCGTGCTCTTCGGCGGTACGCCGTACGGCCCGGGTGGCCTCGCCGGCGGGGTGGCGTGCCCAGCGGCCGGCGCCGTCGTAGAGGTCGCGGGCATCGGCCTCGATAAGTGCGAGCTTTTCCCTCGCCCCGTGGAGCTCGGCCGAGCGGTCCGGCGGGACGGAGGCCTCCAGCCGGGCACGCTCCTCGAAGAGCTGGCCGAGCGACTTGGCAGGCTCGCGCTCGGTAACCCAGGCATGCCGGCGTTCCTGGCCCCAGTCCCACGCCAGGCGGAGGGCCGCGTCGGCGATATCGCTCCCCACGGCATAGACGTGGCTCTCGCCCCGGGCACGGCTCAGGGCCACATAAGCGAGCTCCCTGCCTCCACCGTCGGCCAGGGCGTGGGTGACGCCGACCGTCGCGCCCTGCGAGCGATGTGCGGTCATGGCGTACCCGTGGGCGAGCTTGCCCTCGCCGATGTCCTCGGGGCCCATGTGGAAGAGGCGGCCACCCGGTGTGAGGGCGACGAGCGAGCGGTTGGCGGGGTCGACCGAGGTGACCACGGCCCGCTCCGAGGTCGCCCAGGCTCCCCTCGGGCCGGGGGCGAGGGCGACCACTTTGTCCCCGGCCCGGTAGCGGCGCCCTCCCGGGGCCTCGACCTCCGGCCCCGACAGGCGCCCGAGCCCCTCCCAGGCCTCACGCGCCACGCGGTTGAGAGCCTCGACGGTGTCGCGGTGGTAGGCGAGGAGCAGGGCGTCTTTGCCCTCGGCGACGTCGGCCGCCCAGGCCCGGGCCATCTCGGAGATTGCCATCTCCCGGTTGGCGGCTGGGTGGAGCCGTCCCTCCCGGGCGTACCAGCCGATGGCATGCGCCACGTTGCCGTGGCGCAGGTGCTCCAGAGCTTTCCGTTCCGAGGGGTCACGCTGTCTCAGGTTGTCCCCGAGCGCCCACACATGGCCCGGGTGGCGGGAGGCGAGGGCTTCCAAAGCCCCACCGGGGCCGACCGGGCCGAGCTGGCGGAAGTCCCCGACGGCGACGAGCTTGGCCCCCGAGGCCTCCACCGCCCCGAGCAACTTGGCCACGTCGGCGTCGGAGGACATGGCCCCCTCGTCCAGGACTAGGACGTGGCGTGGGCCGAGGGCCTCCTGGCCGTGCTCGAGCCTCCAGGTGAGCGAGGCCACGGTGCGCGAGGAAATGCCGGCGCCTTCGGCCAACGCCTTGGCGGCCTGGCCAGAGGTGGCAGTGCCGATGACCCGGTAGCCCGCCGCCTCGAAGCCAAGGCGGACCGCCCCGAGCGTCGAGGACTTCCCGCTCCCGGCCACACCGAGCACAAAATCGGCCGAGTGCCCCGAGGTCAGGATCCCTACTGCCACTTCCGCCTGTCTCGTCGTGAGGCTGAAGCCCCGTGCCAGCCCGGCTTCGGCGACGGCGGCGGCGGCTGCCTCGGGGCTCACCGCAGCTCCGGGGCGTCCGGCGAGCACCTCGGCCAGCTCGGCGATGCGGCGCTCGTCCTCCAGCACGCAAGCGGCGGCGTAGACCGGCTCTCTGGCACCACGGACGAGGGGGAGGGCGACGGAGGCTTCGTGGGAGAGGACCTTGTCGAGCGCCTCGTCCAGGACCGGGACGGGCAGGCCATCGAGGTGGGGAGCGACAGCAACTATGGCGTCCCGGCGGGTGAAAGTCTTCTCGGACGCGAGACGGCCACCAGGGCGGAGCAGCTCTTCGACGACCTCGTCCAGGGACAGGACAGGAGGCTCGTAGGCGAGCCCGGCCCGCTCTACGGCCACCGATAGCTCCTGAGGCGGGTAGCCGGCTCGGGCCAGCTCGTCGCGCCAGCGGGGAACCAGGTCCTCTGCGCCCTCGTGCACCTTGGCGGCCCGGGTGGCCCTCGCAGCCACCGAACGGGCCTCGGGGGAGGCGTCGGCGCCGACGGCGGCGTCGATCTCGGCCTGTCGGCTGGCGTGCACCTGCCAAGCCTCTTTCGGGATGCCCGCTATGGCCCAGGCCCCGAGACGGCCCGAGCGGCCCGGGTCGGGCTCGATGCCGTAGCCGAGCTCGACGGCCTTGGCCGCCGCCGCCATGCGGCCGATCGCCGTGGCGGCGTGGAGGTGGTCGCGGACGAGCCCGGTGTCGACGGCTTTCCAGCCGCCTCTTTCGTCGCCCATCTTTTGGACATTGGCCAGCAAAATGTGGTCGTGGGGCTGGGGGTCGCCGTTCCGGGTCGTCGCATGTCGGGACACGGCCCAGGTGAGGCCTCCTGTCGGGGTGCGCACCTGGGCACGGCCGCGCCGGCCGCCCATTTCCCTCACGACCTCGTCCAGGTAGCCCATCGTGGCGTCCCGCTCGGCGTCCAAGATGGCGTGCATGTCCTCGGGCCTGCCCACCACGCCGAGCTCGGCCACCGACTTGTGGCTGCTTATGACCAGCTCCATGCCGGGGCGCATGCAAGCCACCAGACGGGCGTGGGTCCCCGGGTGGTGGGCGCCGCCGGTCGCGAAGACCGCCCTCCACTCGTCCAAGTCCACTTCGCCCGAAAGGCCGAGGAGGGCCGCCCCCGAGCCGCCCCACACCATAGGCGTCTCGCCTCTGGACGCGTAGTAGTCCAAGGCGTTGCCGACCGGGTCGTCGCCCCTACCGAGCACCGTGCGCTCGTGGTAGCCGAGGGACCCCGCCCCCATGAGCCTCATCCACGCCAAGCCGCTGCCCCATTTCACCACGCCGGCCCAAAATGGCCACCTTGACAACCGAAGGTTGTAACCGTGTTAGCTGCCTTTTGTCTTTTATACCGTAGCCAGGGAGGGCCTCGAGGATATTTCTTGCGAGCGGTTACCAGCGGGCACTAGCGGTCAATAAGGACCACGAAGGACGTGAGGATTACTGAGGGCCGGAGGGCCAGGCCCTCGGCGTGGGTGGCCGCGACGACCAAGGCTGGAGCCGGCTTCTAGTACAGGGGAGCTAGGTAGCTCGAAAAAAATCTTGGTGTCTGTAGACGTGCGTAGATGTATGTGGGTGGCACGGGGTGGACGCAACAGGCAGTAATAGACGCTTACAGACGATAATAGGGTGCGCGCTTCGTGCCGGCTTTTATGCCACTCTCGGCAAGAGCAGTCAGCAATAGATAAGGAGGTAGAGCAGATGGCAGGTAGCACAGAGCGTCTCCCCCGCCTGATGACTATCGAGGAGCTGGCCGAGCACCTCGGCGTGACAGAGCGTCACGTCCGCCGGCTCGTCGCCGAGAGACGGGTGCCCTACTTGAAGTGGCGCAGGTTCATTCGTTTCGACCCCGACGAGATCGCGGCCTGGCTCGACGGCGCACGCCGGCCCGAGGCGACCACCGCGGTGGGGGAAGCCCAGGGCCGGCGAGGTGCCTGAAACTCTCCGACTGTTCGGCGACGGGCCCGAGCCGACGGGCGACAGCTCGACTCGCCGACGGCAGCGTCAGCGCGACCCGCTCGAAAAGGTCTCGGACGCGGCCATACTTGTGGCCAAGGCGCGCAGCCTTTTCGTCGAGGCACTGTTCGAGGCACGTAGAGCGGGTTACAGCTGGCGCCGTATCGGGAGCGCCGCGGGCGTCCCCTACCAAACCCTGCACAGACGGTGCACCGGCTCGGGGCGACGTACACCACGCCGAGCTCGAGCCCCCGAAGGGAGTGATCGATGAGCAGTATCTACAAGCAGAAAAACGGCCGCTACCGCGCCCGCTACAGGGATCCCAACGGCCGCACGAGGTCGCAGAGCTTCGACCGCTTGGACGACGCCAGACGTTTCCTGGCCGGCCTGGGCGGTGACCTCTTGCGCGGCGAGTACATCGACCCGGCTCAGGCCCGTGTCCGCTTCGACTACTGGGCGGGAGCCTGGTGGGCGTCGACCGGCGGCCTCCGGCCTTCGACGCGGTGCAGTTACCGCGCTCGGCTCGACCGCCACGTCTTGCCCTATTTCGGCCGCCGAAGGGTCGGGTCGATCGACTTTGCCACCGTCGAGCTCTGGCTCGCCGACCGCCGGCAAGCCGGGCTCGGCCCGAAGATGCTCCGTGAGTGCCTGAGCGTGCTCACCCTGGTCCTCGACTTCGCCGTGAAGTCCAAGGCGCTGGCGCAGAACCCAGCCAAGGGCCACGAGGTGAAGGTCCGCCGGCGCAAGGTACGCGAGGGTGACGGCGTCCTCACCATGGAGCAGGTGCACCAGCTCGTGGGCCAGGTGCGCGACCCGTACAAGCCGGCGGTCTGGCTGCTCGTCTTCGCGGGCCTGCGACCGGCCGAGCTGTGCGGACTGCGCGTGCGCGACGTCGACTTCGTCCGCCGCACGGTGAGCATCAGGGCGACCCTGATGCCGGTCCACGGCTACGGGGGCGAGCCTTGGCAGATGGTCGAAGGGCCACCCAAGACCGAGGCCGGCGACCGGACCGTGCCCATCCCCGCCTGGCTCTGCGACGACTTGGCGGCGATGCTGGCTGCAAGGGGCGACAGCGAGCGGTCCAGCTGGCTCTTCCAGACCCGCCAGCGCAACCCGCTCCACCGCGACCACTTCAGGGAGAACGTGGTCCTGCCGGCGCTACGCGCGGCCGGCCTCCCTACCACGGTACGCACGTACGACCTGAGGCACAGCCACGCCAGCCTACTGGTCGACCTCGGGGCCAACCCGCTCGCTGTGGCACAGCGGATGGGCCACAGCGACGCCGCCTTCACTCTGCGTGTTTACGGGCACCTCTTCGAAGGCGCCCAAGCGAAGCTGACAGAACAGCTCGACGCGCTCCGGCAAAAGACCGCCGATTCATCGGCAATTGGCGCGGTCGTAAAACTCGGTGCGCGACGTGATTTGACACAGGCAGGACACGCGTGACACGCGCAGGACACGCGTCAGGGGTCACTACTGGTCACCAGTGTGTAACTACGGTCATGTGTTATCCCAGCTCAGAGGTACTTACAACCCTGTGAGAAGGACCCACCAAGGGCTCCGGGGGAGAGACTCGAACTCTCAACCTAGTGGTTAACAGCCACCCGCTCTGCCGGTTGAGCTACCCCGGAAAACTCGGGCATCACGCTATCACCTCGCGCTCTCGTGCCCTTGGCCAGGCAGGGGATGCGACTGCACCGGGCGGCACCCGAGTGCACCCGGCCTCGCCCGAGGCCCTGGTGCCAGTGGTCAGTGGCGACCACCACAGCGGGCCGGCGCCACCTATCACGAAGTCCTCGCCAGCGTCGTTAGTTCCCCAGGTAGTCCCGCAACTGCCCGCTCCGGACGGGTTGGCGCAGCTTGGCCAGGGTCTTTGACTCGATCTGGCGCACCCGCTCGCGGGTCACGCCAAACTCCCTGCCTACTTCCTCGAGCGTACGCACCTGCCCGTCGTCCAGGCCGAAGCGCAGGCGTACCACTTTGCGCTCCCGCTCCGACAAGTCGGCGAGCACGTTGCGCACGGCGTCGGCCAGCATGGCCCGCGCCGCCGCCTCCCCGGGGGAGATGACCGCCTCGTCTTCCAGGGTGTCCGAAAGGTTGAAGTCGTCTTCGCCCAACGGCTGCTCGAGCGAGACGGTGTCCTGGTTGATGCGCAGGATCTCCCGCACCCGGGCGGGAGTCATCTCGGCCCGGTGCGCGACCTCTTCGACCGTCGGTTCGCGCCCGGACTCCTGCATGAGGCTGCGCTGGGCGCGTATGACGGCATTTATGTTGTCGACCATGTGGACCGGGATCCGGATGGTGCTGGCCTGGTCAGCGATGGCCCGGCTGATGGCCTGGCGGATCCACCACGTGGCGTACGTGGAGAACTTGAAGCCCTTGGTGTAGTCGAACTTCTCGACCGCCCGCATCAGGCCGAGGTTGCCCTCCTGGATGAGGTCCAGGAACGACATGCCCCGGTTCCGGTACCACTTCGCCACCGAGACCACCAAGCGGAGGTTGGCCTCGACGAGCACCTGCCGGGCCACTGCCCCCTCGGCCCGCATCCGCTCGTCGGCCTCGCAACGCTTTTCGAGGCCACGGCTCTTCTGCGCCCTACCCCGCGGCGTGGCACCACCCACCGGGGCGGTCCCCGGCGCTCCCAGGCCGTCCAGGCGGGCAGCCGCGGCCATGCCCCGCTCGACGCAACGCGCCAATGCCACCTCTTGTTCGGCGGAGAGCAGGCGTACCCGGCCGATCTCTTTCAAATAAACGCGGACCGAGTCGGAGCTTCCCGTGCCCGCGACGCCTATGTCGAGCTTGAGCCCCGCTACGGACACGCGCTTGGCGCTGCGGAAAGGGTCCCTCGGCCTCTTGCGCAAGAAACCGTGCCTCGGCGCCTCCCGGACGGCATCTCCCCCGTCCAGTGCCTCCCCCGCGTCCAGGGCACCGCCGCCGGCGACCGCCGCGCCCAGGTCACGCCCGCCGCTGCAGCCCAAGGCACCGCTGCCGCCCGTTTGGGAGGTGGCGGCGGGCACCAGCCGCCCCCATTTCCCCAGCGTGCCCTGGTCGGGAGGCTCGCCAGGTAGTCCTGGCTCATGCGGCGCCCGCCCGGGCCGGCCGAGAGGCCCTGGTGCCCCCCCGGTGGCAGGGGCGGGCGGCGCCATAGTGGGCGGCGAGGCAGGCGACGAGGCAGGCGGCCCGCGCAGGTCGCTGGTCAGTTCGGCCGCCAACTTGTCCAAGCCCTCGTCGGAGAGCAGCTCACGCTGCTCGCGCCACTCGATACCCTCCGCC
>JBOGGK010000617.1:0-3928 GCA_050744045.1 Acidimicrobiales bacterium
GGGCAGTGAGGCCCGCGGCGGTGGGCGGGGCAGTGAGGCCCGCCGTGGTCGGCGACCGGGTGCCGCCGGCGATTACTGGGTGCGAGCGGTGAGGGGGGCTGGGTGCCCCGTGGACGCGGCCGCCCCCGGTCCCCGAACGCGCCTCGGCCCCCCGACGGGCCCCCGGCTGCTTGGAGTGAGCCTTGTGGGCGAAGGTAGTGACCGGACGAGAGTGGCGGGCGGGCGGGGGGACGCCGGCCGCTCCCGGGGTGGGCACGGCCGTCCCGAGCGTCATGGCCAAACCGGCCAGGGAGCTGGCCAGGGAGTCTATGGTGCCGGCGCCCTCGACCTCACCCCGGGCGACGTACCGGTAGAAGCTGCGGGAAAGGAGGTCGAAAACCGCCTTCTGCTGCTTGGTCAACTGACCGGTCGGTACGGTTGCCGACACTCTCCGCAAGTCGTGCAGCTCCGCGACGAGCTGGCGGGCCGCCGCCGGTGTGACCGTGCGCCTGGCGAGCCCGGCCCTTACCGACGATACGAGGCCCTGGACGGCGCTCGCCACCGGGCCCGAGGGGTGGGCCGCCTCGCTCGCCCGCAGGTCGACTGTGGCGGGTGTGGCGGGTGTGGCCGGACGGTGACCGGCATTCGGCTGACCTCCGCCGAAACAGGAGCTGGCCAGGACGGATACCCCGGCCAAGGCGAAGACCACCGTGACCCGGCGCCGGGCGCGGACGCTGAAAGAGAGACGGGCAGCAGGGAAGCGCCCGGGCAGCTCAGCCTGCCCGGGACGCGCCAGGCGGGCCGCCCGGGCCTCGGCCCCTGGGAGCTCCCTCGGTTGGTCCTGGCGGGTCGTGGTCCGTGCCTCCCTGCCGGCATAGGTACGGCACTGTCCTACCCAGGAACGCCCTGCGAACCACGCTCCCGGGCGCAGGCGGGGTTCAACCGAGCGCCAGCCTCGTCGCCGCCACGTTGAAACCTTCCACGTCCACGGCGAGGGGTCGGCCTGGCAAGAGCGGGTACGTGGCCTGGAGCACCGCCTGATCGCCCCCGAAAAGCGTCACCTCGTTGTCGCTCCAGCGCACCGGGGCAAGCGCCCCCCGCCCCCCGGCCTCCTCGCCCGCCCGTACCAGGCAGGCGTGCACGCCCACCGCCGGCGTGCCCGCCGCCGAGGCATTGCGCAGGGCCACCTCGGCCCGCCCGGTGCCGCCGTCCCCGGCGAGCGGGGTGACGGTCACGTCCAGGGCGGTGCCAGGGAGACGCTCCAGCCCGGTCAGGTCGGCGAACTGGGCGAGCGGTGTGTGGTACCAAGGGCCATGGTCCCAGTCGAGGACGTCCGGCGTAGTGGAAAGCCAATAGACGTTCCGGCTCACGGGGGCCCCGTCTGCCCCGGCCGCACGCAGGGCGAGGAAATAGGTAGCTGCGCCGGTCCTCGGGGCCTCCGCCTTGGCCACCGCCAGCGCGGAACGGGCCGGCACCTCCGCTACCTCATGGTCCTCGCAGGACACGACGGCACCGGCGAGGTCACGCACCTCCACCTCCACCCACAACGGGCCCGCGGGGCGGTGGCCACGGTTCAGCACTTGTACCTCTCCGGTGTCGTAGGCGTAGAGCGCATGCAAGATTTGGTTGGCTTTCTTGGCACCGAAATAGGCCCCGCCGGTGCCCAGGTACCAGTCATAAAGCTGCCAGTTGAGGCTGGGCCAGGCGCTGTTGAACATCCAGTAAACAACGCCCGTGGCCGGCCGCGGTGAAAAAGCCCGGCTCGAGTAGGCCTCGAACTGCGCCCGGACGGTCTCGTAATTGGCCAGCTGGGCCTTGCGGCAAAAATCGGCCAAGCTGGTGGGCTTACCGTAGCGACCGGCGAGGGCGCGGTGGAACACCGCCAAGTTGTCGAAGTCCGACGGCGGGCCGGCGTGGTACTGCTTGGCCTCCGGTTGGCGCCACAGGGCCTCCATTTCCTCCTCGGACAACATGCGGGAGAGGTTCGCCAGCCGCGGGATCGTGCTCCCCGCGCTCGTCTCGGAATTGAAACCTACGGCGCCGCCGCGCTTTTCGTCCCGCGAGTACCAGTACAGAGGAGGGACATAAGAGTATGGGCCTGTCATTTTCATGCCCGAAGGGCCGGCGGCCTCGGTGCCCTCGGCGGTGGCGGACGACACGATGGGGACGCGCCAGCGGTTTGCCCTGAGAGTGCTCACGTACAGCTCGGCGGCACGCGGCGCGGGAGCGAAATCGCTCCCGATCAGGAAGGCCACGACCGAGGGGTGGTTGCGCAGCAGCACAGCCTCGCTGGCCGCCTGGCGCTCAGCCACGACGAAGTCGTGCTCGGACCAGGCTTTGCCCTGCTCCCGCTTTTCGAGCTCCCATCTCGAACAGCACTCCCAGCCAGGGAGCACCATTACCCCGGCGGCGTCGGCCATCTCGAAGAACTCCTCGTTCTCGAGCTTGCCCTCCAGCCTTATGGTGTTGAGCCCCAGGTCGAGGGCATAGGCGAGCTCGGCCGCAGTGCGCTCGGGGTCGTGGCGCAAGAAGAGGTCGGGCGCCCAGCCGGCGCCGGTCATCTGGACCGCCCGACCGTTCACGACGAAGCGGCGGCCGCCACCCTCGGCCACGTAACTGGTCACCGACCTGACGCCGAAGGTGCTGGACCGCTGGTCCGAAACCAGGCCGTCGCCCTCGTCGGCCACGACCAACTGGAGGTCGTAGAGGGGCTGGCCGCCCTCCCCGGCCGGCCACCACAGCGCCGGCTGGCGGATGCGCAACCCGGGCGTGCCGGCGGGGCCATTCCGGTGTCCCGGCTGTCCCGGCTGTCCCGAGTGTCCTGGGTTTGGGCGGCCGGGGCGGCCGGGGCCGTCGAGGCCGTCGAGGCCGTCGAGGCGGCGGTCGGGGTCGTCTGGGTGGTCGGGACCGAAGGTGACGAGTTGGCGGGCCTTGGGGCCGAGGTGGAGGTCGAGGTGCAGGGCAACGGCAGTGCCCGGACCGGTTACCCGGCCCCGCAACTGGGCCACCACTTCTCGCTCAGACAGGTTGGCGAGCTCGACGGAAACGGTAACTTCCGCCGCTTCCAGCCCGGGCAGGGAAACCTCTGTAGTAACCGCGGGCGGGCTCAGGCGGATGGGGCCGGTGCGTTCGACCACGACGTCGCGCCAGACGCCCATGTTGTTGTCGGGAGGCCGCTGGTTCCAGTCCACCCAGCTGATGGAGAGATCGTCTTCAGGGCTGCCGGGGTAGACTCGCAGGGCGAGGGCGTTGGTGCCGCGCTGGACCAGCTCGGAAACCTCGAACGTCGTAACCGAGTAGGCGCCGGCGGTCTCCTCCGCAGTGGCGACCTGGCTCCCGTTTACGAACAGGTCGGCCTTGTGGATAACCCCGTCCAGCGTGATCGACGTGCGGGCGTCCCCCTTGGCGGTGAAGGTGCTGCGGTACCACCAGGGCACTTCGAACTGCGCCCTGTCCACCTGCTGCATGGCGGTCGAACGTTCGATGCCCTGGTAGAGGCCGTTGGCCAGGAGGGCGGCCAGGACGGTGGAGCGGGGCGGGGCGACGTACCAGCCGGCGGCGACGTAGCCGGGCCGGGAGATGTCCTCGCCGCTGTCCAGCCGGGCCCCGGGGGCGGGGGCCGAAGACATGACCTGCCAGGCCCGCACTGGCACCCTCTGGGCGCGATTGTGGACCGGCGTAGCGACGTAGTCCATTGTTAGGGAACTTTACCATTAGGTGGCAGGGCCGGCGGTGGGCAGGGCCGGCGGTGGGCAGGGGCCCCCAGCGGCCGCCGTAACCGCTTGCTCAACCGCGCTGGTACCTCCATGCCGCGAGCGGGGCGAACACAATGACTGTCCCCGCCGCCCAAACGAGCGACCATAAGGTGAAATAACCAGCCGAGTGGCCAAGCGATGCCCCGATGTTGCTCCCCAAGGTCAAGCTCCTTACCGCATCGACCATGTAGGTC
>JBOGGK010000618.1:0-3505 GCA_050744045.1 Acidimicrobiales bacterium
GTCTCCTCGTGGCCGATCGACTTCGCCTGCCGCCCCGGTTCGACGGCGCGCTCGTCCCGGCCCCAGGCCAGGGCGTGGGCCAACCGGCCAGCGGCTTTTCCCAAGGCGCTGGCCAAACTGCTCTCCGGGAGCGCGGCCAGCTCGCCCACGGTCGCCACCCCCAGCTTGCGCAGGCGCTCGCCGCTCGCCGGCCCGACACCCCAGAGCGCTTCGACAGGGAGGGGCCACAGGAACCCGAGGACCTCTTCGGGACCGATCACCACCGTGCCCAGGCCAGGGAGAGGGCCGCCCTTTGCCACCCTCGGCTTCGCCGCCTTGGAAGCCAACTTAGCGATGAGCTTGTTCGGGCCCCCGCCCACCGAGCAGGCAAGGCCAAGCTCCCCGGCGACCCGCTGCCGCAGCTCGCCGGCGATCGTACCCGCGCCGCCGAACAGCGACCGGCAGGCGCTCACGTCGAGGAACGCCTCGTCCAAGCCGATGCCCTCGACCAAGGGTGTGAAGCTGCGCAGGATCTGGTGGAAGCGTTCGCTGTCGCGGTGGTAGAGCGCGAACCGGGGCGCCAGGAACAGGAGCTGGGGGCACAGGCGCCGCGCCCGCGCCGCCGGCAGGGCCGAATGCACGCCGTAGGCCCGGGCCTCGTAGCTGGCGGACGCCACTACCCCCCGGTTGCCCGTACCCCCCACCGCGACCGGCCGGCCGCGCAGGGCGGGCTGCTCGCGCGTCTCGACCGAGGCGTAGAAGGCATCCATGTCCACATGGAGGATCCACCTCTGGCGTTCGCCGCCGCTCATGCCAAGACCACCCTGCGGTACGCCTCGGCATAGTCGACCCCGGCCGCCCGGCCCGCCTCTTGTGCCCTCTCGCGCACGACGTCGCTCGGCCACTGCGCACCGTCGCTTATCTGGCTCACGTGACAGGCAAGAGCCGCCGCCTTGATGTCGATCCACCCGGTGATATCGACCCAGTAGTCTGGCTCGCGGGTCCCCGACAGGTACATCGTGGCAACCTGCCACGGGGGGCCTTTCCCGGGGAAATAGTGAGGGCTGGCGGCTGCGGGTGAGATGGCGTCGAGCACCGCCCACCCCACGACCCTGTGGTCCCGGTGGTTGATGCTGTTGGGCCCGAAAAATACCGCTGTGGGGTCAGGCGCCAGCACTGCCTCGGGGCGCAGCTCGCGGACCAGGGCGACCAGGCGGCCGCGCAGTTCGGGGCCGTTGTCGATCGCGCCGTCAGGGTACCCAAGCCAGTGGTGCGCCCGGACCCCGAGCTGGCGCCCCGCTGCCCCGGCCTCGTGCCGGCGCCGGCGCGCCAGTTCGGGCCCGTCGGCAGCTACCTCTCGCAACCCCTTGTCCCCGTCGCAGCACAGGCACACGTGCACCTCAGCCCCCGCCGCCGCCCAGCTCGCCAGGGTACCCCCACAGGAGACGGCAGGATCGTCAGGGTGGGCATAGATCGCCAGGACAGACCTCGGCGCCACGCGCCCGGTCGCTGGCCCAGCGGGCCCCATGGGCACCTCTCGTCCTCCCGAGCCTCGGCGTGCGCCGGTAAGGGGGGGCCGCTGCACTTACCCCCCAGAGCCCACGAGCACGGCTCAAGATTACTTATCGGACCTGGCCGGCAAAGAAGGGCACCCCACGTTGCGCTAGAAGTGACCGTATGGACACCACCATCCCCGGCACCTTGCTGGACGAGCTGAGCGAAGTCGCCTTCCGGGTCGCCTCCGGCGCCGCCGAGGTCCTCTCGCACTTCTCGCCCGAGCACCTCCAGCATGTGAGCACCAAGTCCTCGCCCACGGACTTGGTGTCCGAGGCAGACCGGGCGTCCGAGGCATACATCGCCTCCGAACTGGGCCGCGCCCGGCCCGACGACTCGCTGCTGGGCGAGGAGGGATCTTCGCGCCAGGGCACCTCGGAAGTGTCCTGGGTCGCCGACCCCTTGGACGGTACCACCAACTTCTATTTCGGCGTGCCAGCATATTCCGTGTCCCTGGCCGCCCTCTACGGCGGTCGCGCGGCCGTGGGGGTCGTGGTCGACCCGGAAAGAAAAGAGACCTGGAGGGCGGCCCTTGGCCGCGGCGCCCGCCGCAACGGGACCTCCTGCCATTGCGCCGAGGGCCGCAGCGAGCTCGCCACCGCGTTGGTGGCAACGGGCTTCGGCTACCGCCCCGAGCGCCGCGCCGAACAGGCGGCGGGGCTTCCGTCCCTCCTGCCCAGGGTGCGCGACATCCGCCGGTTCGGCTCGGCCGCGCTCGACCTCTGCTGGGTGGCAGGGGGCCGGCTGGACGCCTATTACGAGTCCAACCTCAATGCATGGGACTGGGCCGCCGGCCGCCTCATCTGCCAGGAGGCGGGCGCCGAGGTGACCATGCTGCCGGGCAACATCCTCCTTGCCAGCACCCCCAGCTTGGTACAGCCGCTGGCGGAGCTGTTGATGGCCGCCTACGGAGCGCCCGGCGGGCCGGCCCCGGCCGTAGGGGCCTAGCCGAGCAGCGGTTTGGCCACCTCTTCGTAGAGCTCCCGGGGGACGAGCTTCGGCTCCGATACCGCATCGTTGAGCGGGACGCGCACCACCTTGTCAGCCTTCAGGGCCACCATGGTGCCCGCACCCCCGCCGTGCACCGCGTCGATCGCCGCTATGCCGAAGCGGGTGGCGAGCACCCGGTCGAAAGCCAGTGGCGTCCCCCCGCGCTGGATGTGGCCGAGGATCGCGGCCCGGGTCTCGAACCCGGTCCGGCGCTCGATCTCAGCCGCCAGCATGTTGGCCACGCCCCCGAGGCGGACGTGGCCAAACTGGTCCACCTCGCCCGAAGCGGTGCTGAGCGAACCTTCCCTCGGCACCGCCCCCTCGGCGACGACTACGACCGACGGGTGGCGGCCCAGGCCCCGGTGCGTCCTCAGGCGGGTACAAAGCTCGTCTATGTCGAAGGGTTCTTCGGGGATGAGGACGTCAACGGCGCCTCCGGCTATGCCGGCGTACAGCGCGATCCAGCCTGCGTGCCTACCCATCACCTCGCACACGATGACCCGGTTGTGAGACTCGGCCGTGGTCCGCAGCCGGTCGACGGCCTCGGTGGCGATCTGGACCGCGGTGTGGAAGCCGAAAGTCACCTCGGTGGCCGATAGGTCGTTGTCGATGGTCTTTGGCACGCCTACCAGGGCAACGCCTTCTCCCGTCAGCTTGTTCGCCACCCCCAAGGTGTCGTCGCCGCCGACGGCGACCAGCGCGTCCAGGTGCTGGCCCTTCAAGGTCGCCAGTACCTTTTCCACGCCGCCTTCGACATTGTAGGGGTTGGTCCGGCTGGTCCCGAGAATGGTGCCGCCCTGGACCAGGATATTGCGGCAGCGCTCCCAGTCCAAGGGGACCGTCCGGTTTTCCATGACGCCCAGCCAGCCTTCGAGGAAACCGACGATCTCGTCCCCGTAGCGCACGCCGCCCTTGCGCACCACAGCGCTGATAACGGCGTTGAGGCCAGGGCAATCACCTCCTCCGGTGAGGATCCCTATAC
>JBOGGK010000619.1:0-5107 GCA_050744045.1 Acidimicrobiales bacterium
CGCCGAGGCTGAGGCGGCCTACGCCGCACTTGCGCCGATCGCCCCCGGCGCGACGAACGCTGGCCCCGGCGCAGGCGCCGTCGTACCTCCTCAGCCAATCACCATCGCGAGCGCGGCCATGCCGGCCCCGGTGGCCGTGCCCGTGCCACCCCGGCCCCCGGCGACGCCCGACCTCGGCCTCACCTCTCCACTGGCCGGCCTCGCCTCTCCACTTGCCGGCCAAGCGGCGACGCCAGGCCTCCCCTACCCACCCTCGCTAAGCGGTCACCCGGCGGGTACCGCTGCGGGTTATCCCGCACCCCCGCCCGGCTCACCCCCTGTGCCGCAACCAGTGCCCCCAGCCGGCCCGGCCGCCCAGGCCCGCAGCACGGCCGACGGGCTGCGCAAGCTCACCAAGCGCGTGCCAGGGGCCTCGCTCGGCCAAGAAGACGACTCCCTCCGCCGCGCCACCCCGACCTCTACCACCCGTAACCCTCTCGGGCTGGCGGGAGCACTATCGCAGTACCTGTCGGCCACCACCGAGAACCGGCCTGAAAAGGAGCACAACCCACGATGAGCACAAATACGCTCAGCACTGAAGTAAGGAATTTCAACTGGCTGCTGGACAATTTCGTCGAGACCAGCGCTGGTGTGTGCGACGCCGTCGCCGTCTCGTCCGACGGGCTCCTGATGGCCATGTCCCACACCCTCGACCGGGCCGGTGCCGAACGAGTGGCAGCCATCATCTCCGGCATGGTCGGCCTCTCCAAAGGTGCCGCCAAAGCGTTCGGGTGGGAACCTGTCCACCAAGTGGTCACGGCCATGGAGGGTGGGTACCTGTTCGTCTCTTCCATCTCCGATGGCAGCAACCTGGGCGTGATCGCCAACGCCGGCTGCGACATCGGCCTCGTCGGCTACCAGACGACCTTGTTGCTGGAGAAGATCGGTACCTCTTTGACCCCGGCGCTTATCGCCGAGCTGCGCGCTCAGGTCCTCAACAGCTAGAGAGGTGGCGGCCCCAGTGACAAGCCAAGAAGCACCAGACCAACTGGGGCTTGTGCGCCCGTTCATCTTGACGGGTGGCCGCACCACGACGACACGGCCGGGCTTGCGCTGGGAGACCCTGGTCGAGTCCCTGGCCGACCGGGCCCGGCTGGCCAAGACATCTGAGCAGCGGGCCGTCCTGTCCCTCTCCGGTGAACCGGTGTCGATCGCCGAGCTGTCCGCCTACATGCACCTGCCCACCCAGGTAGTCGCAATACTCGTCGGCGACCTGCTGGACGTCGGTGCCATCAGGATCCACCAGACAGACCCGGTCGAGATCGAGCTCTCCGCCCTAACGAGGATGATCGAACGTGTCCGCGCTCTCTGAAACCTCCAACCGCCATGTGACGGCGGTCAAGTTTGTCATCGCCGGCGGCTTCGGGGTCGGCAAAACGACATTCGTAGGGGCCATTTCCGAGGTGGAACCCCTTACAACAGAAGCCGCCATGACCGTCGTGGCCACCGGGGTCGACGACCACAACGCCGTCGCCGGTACCGCCAAGACGACGACGACGGTGGCGATGGACTTCGGACGCCTGACTGTTGACGAGTCCCTCGTCATGTACCTTTTCGGTGCTCCCGGCCAAGGCCGCTTCGTCTTCATGTGGGACGACCTCATCAACGGCGCGCTCGGCGCCGTCGTCCTGGTCGACACCCGCCGGATCGAAGACTGCTTCGCGGCGGTCGACTATTTCGAGAAAAAGGGCCTCCCGTTCGTGGTCGGCGTCAACTGTTTCGACAATGCGCCCCTTTACCCGCTCGAAGAGGTGCGCGAGGCGCTCGGCATCATGGCGCACGTCCCGGTGTTCGAGATGGACGCCCGGGTAAAGGACTCGTGCCGGGACGCCCTGCTCACCCTGCTCGAGCTCCTGGTGTCCCGCCTCACCAACAAAGTCGCCGGCTGACTCCGACTCAGATCCCGCCCGCTCGAGCCGTTGTAGGTGCAAAATCCCTACGGGACCCGCGTGCCCCCGAGTTGGCGGCGCCCACCACCAGAGCCCTAATGGACCACCACCGGGTGGATGATGGCCGTGTACCAGTTGACGACGGGTTGGCCGGCCAGGGCAGCGAGCACCGCCCCCGTGGCCAGGAAAGTGCCGAACGGGACCGGGGTCCGCCTGCCCGCCTTCCCCGCCGCGATCAGGGCCACGCCCACCAACGAACCGAGGATGCTCGCCACGAGGAAGCCGAGGAAGGCGTAGGCCGCCCCGAGCCACCCGAGGCCGAAGCCGATGAGGAGGGCGAGGCGGACGTCGCCGAAACCGAGGGCCTTCGGCGCCAGCCAGTTGAGGGCGAAAAAGAGCGCCCAGGGGACGGCCGCCGAGAGGGCGGCGATGCCCAGGCGGTGCCACTGGCCCCCACTCGCAGAACCTGCCACGAACACGGCGGCCACAACCGTCAACGTGGCGTAGACGACCCGACGGGGCAGGACCATGTGGTCGAGGTCTATGAAGGCCAATGCGACCAGGCCGCCGGCCAGGGCAGCCTCCCCAACGCCCGTCCACGAGATGCCGAAGCGCCAACCGATGAAGGCGAAAATGAGCGCCACCAGCGCTTCGACCGCCGGGTAGCGGGGCGAGATCATTGCCCGGCAGGAGCGGCATTTCCCCTGCAGCGCCAACCACGAGACCACCGGCACGTTGTCGACCGCCCGCAGGTGGGCACCGCACTTGGGGCAGGCGGAGGCGGGCCTCACGACCGAACGGCCGGCAGGCACCCGGTAGATGACGACGTTGGCGAACGAGCCGACCAGCAGGCCCCACAGGGCGAAGTAGGCGGCGGAAAGCCCGCCAGGGTGCAGGAGCATCAGCTGGCTCCGGGAACGTGCACGGAAAAGAACACTGCCACTCCTGTTATGCATCGGCAAGAGGCGAGGGCGGGCTGAACGAGGAGCGGGGCGGGCCGAGCCAGTCTCGCACCGGGCCACCGCGGTTAGCGGACCACCGTGACCTCGCCGGAAAATGGAACGGTCAAAACTGGCAGCTTTGACGCTATTGCAGCTCGGCCAGCGTGGCCAGCACCTCTGCTTCGGGCACAGAACGCACGACCTCCAAGCCCGCCGGGCCGTCCAGCACGAACGTCAGCCCGTGCCCAGCCGACTTCTTGTCCCTGCTCATGAGGGCTAGCAGTTCGCACGGGCTCACCCCCGCAGGCAGGCTCGACGGCAGGTCGTAGGCGGACACCACCCTGCGGTGCTCTGCCACCTTGGCATCGCCCACCCGACCGAGCCGCCGGGCCAGTGCCGCAGCGAAGACGAGCCCGATGGCGACGGCCTCACCGTGGCGGAGGTCGTAATGGCCGGCGGCCTCCAGGGCATGGCCCAGGGTGTGGCCGTAGTTGAGCAGCGCCCGCCCCCCGCTGCCTCCCGGGCTCGGCCGCCTCTCATCTCCTCCCCGGCTCTCCCCGCGGGGCAGGCTCTCGGTCTCCCGCTCGTCGCCGGCGACCAGGCGGGCCTTGCACTCGACGCAGCGCGCCACCGCTTCGTCCAGGTCCAGGCCGGGCAGGCCCTCCACGCCGAGGAACGCGTACTTTGCCATCTCCCCCAGGCCGCTGCGGTGCTCGCGGGGGGGCAGGGTGGCGAGCACCTCGGTGTCGCAGACCACCGCTACCGGCTGCCAGAACGCCCCCACCAGGTTTTTGCCCTCCGGCAGGTTGGCGCCGGCCTTCCCCCCGATGGCGGCGTCCACCTGGGCCAACAAAGTGGTAGCTACATGGGCCACGGGCACCCCCCGGTGGTAGACGGCGGCGGCGAAGCCGGCCACGTCGGTCACCACTCCCCCGCCGACGCCCACCACGACGTCTGCCCGGCTCAGCCCGAAGCGGGCGAAGCCTCGGCACAGGTCCTCCAGGGTCGCAAGCGACTTCGCCTCCTCTCCGCCGCCGATCACGAACGTGCGTTGCTCCACCCCGGCGTCGACCTCCACGCCCACCGCCGCCTGGGTGACGATGGCCGCCTTTTTGGCCGAGGCCGGCAGCAACGAGCTCAGGCTCTTTCGGGCCCCGCTTCCCACGAGCACCGGGTACGACTTCTCCCCCAGCTCGACTGTCAACTGCTTCATGGCCTACTGGACGCTAGCAATCCCTCTCTCGCCTCCTACACCCAACCTCACGGAAATGGGAGCCGACCGGAGAAGCCGGAGAAGGAGGCGGGCTCAGCATGGTCCCCGTTTGGCCAGTTCGGCGAGGACTGCTGCGGCGACGTCTTCGGGCGAGCAGTCGTCCACGTCCACCACGAGGTCGGCCACCTCTTGGTAAAGGGGCGCTCGCTCGGCACAGAGCCTGCATACGACATCGACTACCCCGGCGGGCTCATCCCCCTTGTTCCCGGAGGCTCTCCCCGCTCCCCCGCTCTCGCCGCCCGCCGGTCGTGCCCCCTGGCCTGCCGGTCGTGCCCCCTGGCCCGCCCTCCCGGACAGCAAGGGCCGCCCCTCGCCGGCCCCGAGCCGCGCCAGCAGGGTGTCGGGCCTCGCCCGTAACCACACCACGGTCCCCAACGCCCTCATGGCGTCCCGGTTGGAGCGTTTAGAAACCGCACCTCCACCGACGCTCACCACCGTGGGCCCCGACAGCTTCCCGACCCCTTGGACGGCGACCGCCTCGGCTTGGCGGAAAAGCTCTTCGCCGTGATGGGCGAACATCTCGGCTACGCTCATCCCCGCCCCGCGCTCCACCAGTTCGTCGGTGTCTACCGCCTCCCAGCCCAGCTCAGCCGCCAGCAGGCCGCCTACAGTTGACTTACCCGAACCCATCATCCCGACCAAGAAGACGCGCTGGCACAAGGTCGTTTTCGTCGTCGCGCGGCTAGAGGCGGGTGCCGGCGGTGACCATCGCCGCGACGGCGACGATTACCGTAACCAGGCGCCACGTCTGGAGCCGCATCTGGCGCTCCAGGCAACCCAGCACCTTGTGCTCTGAAGCCTCGATGCGCACCTGCACCGTCGTCTCGAGGGCGCCCATCCGGCCACCAAGAGCCTCCATTTGCACTTCCAAGGCGCCCATCCGCCCGCCCAGCCTCCCCTCCAAGGCTCCCATGTCACGCCCCGTTGCAACCTGTAGCGCCTCAAGGTCACGCTTTGTAGTGACC
>JBOGGK010000620.1:0-1754 GCA_050744045.1 Acidimicrobiales bacterium
ACCACGGGGGGACCAAAGCGGCGCAGTCGCCCCTTGGCTCCCGGGTACCTCGACGGCTTTGGGCCCGCCGGCGCCCAGCAGGTACAGGCGCTCGGAGGCGTACCAGGCCTTCACCGCGCTGGGGAAGAACGACGGCGAAGATGAGGCTGCCGCCTCGACGAAGGCGAGGGTACGCCCGTCCGGGGACCAGGTGGGGCCCAGCGCCGTTGCTCTCCTCGGCTCAGGTACCAATGAGCAGCGGTCCGCCCGCGGGGCGCAAATCTCGATCTGGCCCTTCGCCCATGGGGTTCTTCCCCAGCTGTTCGCCAACAGTTTCTCAAAGGCGAGCCGAGCAGTCGACGACCCCGCGGCAGGGACGAGGTCGACCGCCGGCGTTGTCCCAAGATCCCGCGGCAGTGCTCCAGGCCGGTTGATGAGGGCCAGCTCAGCGCCGCTGAGCGTCCCCTCCCCGCTCGCAGCCGTCCCGCCCCCGCCAGACCAGGCGGCGATGCCCTGGCCCTTCCACCACCCGAGCGGAACGAGCCACTGCACGCCGCCCGTGTACCTGTCGTCCCAGACGGTAGGCCTACCTCCCCCTGCCGGGTACGTCTCAAGGGTCAGGGAGCGGACCGGGATGCTGCCTCCAAAGGCGACCGCGGCCTGGCCGCCGTCGGGGGACCAAACCGCTCCATAGATGTTGTCCTCGGCGACAAGCCTCCGCACCGAGCCGTCAGCAGACACGACCCAGAGGGCGGCGCCGTCGTAAGCGTAACCGGCCGAGCTGACCACCAGCAGCTGGTCGGCCACCGGGCTCCATACCGCCTCCTCGACCTCGCCGACCTTGCGCACCGTGCGGACGTGAGAACCGTCCGAGTACGAGATGACCAGTGGCCCCGGCTCTGGCGCGTACGGCGCCTCCTCCACGCCCCCGTAGACCGAGGACTCCTTCCCTGCGGCGATGTACGCCAGCCAGCGGCCGTCATGTGAGAACGAGGGCTCCTCGGCGCCCGTGCGCAAGCGGCCTACCTGGCGGAGCGCCTCCGTCCTGCCGTCGAGCACGTAGAGCGAGCCACCAGAGGCAAAAGCCAGGAGCCCCTGGTGGGCAAAGGCACGGGCGTCGACGGTGGGCCAACCCCCCGGCCGTTCGTTGCTCGCGGCCCCCTGGACGCGAGCGTTACCTTTTCCCCCCACTACGGCCACCAACACCCCGGCTACGACCAGCACGAGCACGAGCGAGAGCACCAGGGCTCCCCTCCGGAGCCGCTGGAGCCGCCGCGCCTCAGGGATGATCGCCTCGCCGACGCGCCCGGCAGTGTTGGTCACCGGCGTCCGGCGGCGGTCCAGGACCTTCATCGCTCTCCTATGTCGGGAAGCTCTCGAGCAGGGCGACAAGGTCGGCCCGCCGGTAGCCGTTGCGCCCGCCCAGCTCGATTAGCTCCCTCACCCTTTCGACGACCTCGGTCCGCTCTGGGGTCCCCGCGACACGGATGGCGCGGCCTCTGCCCACCTCGACGAGCCGCTTTTGCGCGCCCGCGCCGAGGTGCACGTACTTGTGCGTGCTCTGCTCGGAGCGATGTCCGAGCTGGGCCTGCACTGCCTTCACCGACTCGCCGCCCGTCACCGCTTGGCTCGCCACCGAGTGCCGCCCCACCTTGTGGTGGCTGAGCACGCGGAGACCAAGCTTCTTCTGCACGAGCGTGAGCGGTCGCACGTGGCTGTCGATGTAGCGAGGGAAGACGCCGGTCTTCGAGAAGAGAAACTCGGGACCCCCGTAC
>JBOGGK010000621.1:0-1519 GCA_050744045.1 Acidimicrobiales bacterium
GTCATTACCCGATGCCTTGCCCCTCCACTACTTAGGCTCGGCGACGCGGAACTAGCGCACTAGCCTGGGGAGGTGCGCCAGGGACCGGAGCTCGGGCAGCGGAGCGCCAGCGTTTGACCCGGCGACCTGCCCCCGCCGTCGCCGGCGTGCTGCTCGCGCCTGGCGCGGGGGCGGGAGCCGGACAACCGGCTCTTGTTGCCATCGATGCTGCGCTCACTCGCCGCGGGTGGGCCGTCCATCGGGTGGACTTTCCCAACCACCGGGAGGGGAGGCGGCGGCCTGACCCCCCAGCAGTGCTGATGGCGACGATCCGTGACGGCGCACGGGACCTGGCTGCGCGGCTCGGGGTGACCACGGCGCAGCTCGTGCTCGGCGGGCGCTCGATGGGCGGGCGGATCTGCTCGCAGGCCGTGGCTGAGGGGCTGCCGGCAGCGGGCCTGGTCATGGTGAGCTACCCCCTGCACCCCCCGGGTCGGCCCGACCGGCCGCGGACCGCCCATCTCGGGGCCCTCCACGTTCCCTGCCTGTTCGTCTCGGGGACCAGGGACGCTTTCGGCACCCCCGAGGAACTAGCTCGAGCAACCGCTCTGGTCCCTGGCCCGGTCGACCACATCTGGGTCGAGGGAGCCGACCACGGGCTGCGCAGCCGCGACGCCGAGGTGGCGAGCGATGTTGCCGCCTGGGTAGCCGAAACCTTCGCCGTCGCACGTGCCGACCAGGGCCCGCCCCGCGAGCGGTTGGAGAGCCTTGGCGGCAGCCCTCGAAGGTAGCGCCCGATGGCGACCGACCACGAGGACCGCTCGGGGCTGAAGCCGGGCGGCTGGCGGCTGGCGGCTGGGTATGAGATCTGAGATGGCACGCAACGTTGCACAGCAGTTGATCGAGTCGCACCTGGTGTCGGGGAAGATGGCCCCAGGTGAGGAGATCGGTCTGTCAGTGGACCAGACCCTGACCCAGGACGCGACGGGTACGACGGTGATGCTCGAGCTGGAGGCCCTCGGCTTGGACCGCGTCCGCACCGAGCTGTCAGTCCAGTACGTCGACCACAACCTGCTCCAAGCCGACAACCGCAACCCCGATGACCACCTCTTCTTGCGTTCCGCGTGCCGGCGCTTCGGGCTGTGGTACTCCAAGGCGGGCAATGGGGTCTCCCACCCGGTGCACATGCAGCGTTTCGGTCGGCCTGGCGCGTCGATGGTCGGGTCCGACAGCCATACCTGCGCCGCCGGATCGCTCGGGATGCTCGCCGTAGGAGTGGGCGGTCTCGAAGTGGCCATGGCCATGGCCGGCGAGCCGGTCTACCTGCAGATGCCCGAGATCTGGGGGCTCGAACTGGTCGGCGAGCTCCCCGCCTGGGTGTCGGCCAAGGACGTGGATCTTGGAGATGCTCCGCCGCCACGGGACCCACGGGGCGACGAACCGGGTACTCGAGTACCGGGGGCCAGGGCTGGACGGGCTGAGCGCCATGGACCGCCACGTCATCGCCAACATGGGCGCCGAGCTTGGAGCGACCACCACC
>JBOGGK010000622.1:0-4072 GCA_050744045.1 Acidimicrobiales bacterium
CCAGTAGGTCTGCCGCGGCGGCTTCGGCGGCATAGCGGTGGGCCTGCATCGCGGCCGAGACCCGTCCGGCGGCAAGCTGGAGCAGCACCTCGTCGTCGGCGTCGAAGTCGCGCGACGCCAAGCGGCCGACGTGCAACACACCGAGCAGATCGCCGCCGCTGAGCAGCGGGACGCCCAACATCCGCTGTATGCCCTTTTCCCACAGGATCGGGTTAGCCACCGTCGAGGAATCCACCCGTCGAATCCGAACTGGCTGCCTGGTGCCAGCGATACGACCGGCAAACCCAGCACCGATCGGGATGCGTACCCCCTGTCTGACCTCCTCCTCCAGACCCCGCCCGGCACGTGCGACCAGGTAATCGCTGCCCTCCTCATGCAGCAGCACCGCAGCAGTGTCGGCGTCTAGGATCTCTCGTAGGCGGTCGAGCACCTCCTCCAAAAGCTGTCCGACACTCAACTGTGTCGAGCGCCTGTCAGCCACCGCCAAGAAGTTCTCCAGGCGGGCCGCAATGCTGTAATCACTCATTGCTGATCCCGGTGCTGTGCCGCTGACCAGCATCGGCACTCCGGAGCACGACCACGCCGACATCCTTACACTGGTGGCCGCGGCTCGTCGCATCCGAGGGGCCGCCCAAGTCCAAAGCCGGCAACCGGACGTTGCCGGTCCCGGTATGGCAATGTGAGGACTTACTTCGGGCAAGCGAGGCAGCGCTGGCCTCCTGCCTTGGAAAAAGATGGCTGACATGATGGGCCGCAACGTGGGGCCGCGGAACAGGATGACCGTGCCAGCTGGCCCAGACGTTAGCCACTTTGAGCGTTCACAAAGGCAGCGCTTCAACAGGATGCTCGACGCCTCCCGGGCATCCGTCACAGGAGCCTTGTATTATGCAGTTCAAGGAACTTTTCTGGTCCCGGTCCAAACAGCTTCCCCGCCTTCCAGTAAGCCGTTAGGCGACAATCCCAGGTGGGTTGCCACTGCGGCCGAAGCGAGGTGCTCCAGGTGAACGTGTGCGGTGAAGCCGTGTACACCTTCCCGGCAAAGCCATTGCTTCATCATCTTGGCCGCGCTCTTTGCCAGGCCGCGTCCCTGGTATGGGGCACCGATCACCCACGCCACCTCGGCAACGAGGCCTTCTCGGGCCTGATGGACCGTTGCCTGCACGTAGCCCACCACCTCGCCGCTACAATTCTCCCTGGCGACCCAGTTGAACCACCGCTCGTCGCCTCTTGGGGAGCGGCCCCTTACTTGCCGCTCGTACTGAGAGCGGAGCTGCTCTTCCGTCGGCGGTGAGCCGCCCGTGTACTTGTACAACTCAGGGTCGCTGAGGAGCCCGACCATGACCTCGGCGTGAGCGACTCGCAACGGCTCCAGGATGAGGCAGCTGTTTTCGAGCAAGGGGGTCTCGGGTAGCTCGGCCAAGTCATCGAGCCTCTGGACGGGCCCCGGGCCGGTGCCGGGGTCGCCGGGGTCAGGGTGTCTCATCGGAGAAAAACCTCATGAGAGAACGACCAGCGAGTGTGGCGACCCGCTCAAGGATGGCGTCAACGTTACGTGGGGCTTGCCGAACCAGATAGCGGGCGCACCCTTCGCTCGTGGTAGCCAAAGATAAACAGCTCGACCAGGCGCGATCGCGCGAGCTACCGTCATCACCGTGGTCGAGTCAGAGAACGGCCCAGTGACCGAGCGGCTCGAGGTCCGACCTCCTACCGAGGCGGACCGTCTTCGGTTCGTTGAGCTCTTCTGCGACGAGGACTTCATGGTCTTCTACGGAGTCATGTCGGAAGTGAAAGCCAACGCCTGGTTCGATAGGATGCTGGCGCTCTGCGCCCGGACCACCTTCGCCAAGCAACCGATCGTCGAGCGGTCGACAGGTGTGGTCATAGGGTACACGGGCGTCGACTGGATCGAGTTCGAGGAGCGTCGCTGGCTCGAGTGGGGTTACCGGCTGACCTCAGAGGCCCGAGGTAAGGGTTACGCGACCGAGGCCAGCTCGGCGCTCCTCGACGTCGCCGCCAGAGAGTACAAGGGCGAAATTCTCGGGATCATCCATCCCGAGAATTTACCGTCCCATAATGTCATTCGGAAACTTGGCTTCGACTACTGGAAGCAGGCGCCGGTCGAAGGCGAGCTACGAGACCTCTACCACCTGCGAGTCTGACGCCCAGCTATGTACTCCCCTACTTCAGTGGCCGGCGGACCGGGTCGATCGACCTCGCCACGGTAGAGCGCGCTCATCCCGGTCCATGGCCATGGTGACGAGCCATGGCGGATGGTCGAGGGGCCTCCCAGGACCGATGCTGGCGACCGCACGGTGCCCGTCCCGGCCTGGCTCTGTGACGACCTGGCGGCCATGCTGGCTGCTCGGGACCTAGGCGACCGCGACAGCTGGCTCTTTCCAGACGCGCCCAGCACCACCCGCTCCACCGGGACCAAGCCGTCCTGCCGGGCACTGAGAAAGGCGCAGTTCAAGGCCACCTTTAGGCCTCTGACCACGGCCTGCCGAACGCTCCGGGGGAGAGACTCGAACTCTCCCCCAAAGGGCCTCTGACCAGGAATTTTGTAGCGCTTTGAGGCCCTCGTGACACGTGTGGGACACGCGCCACCGCCCCAATTTCCCGTTCGCGTAGCCCTGGATAACACTCCTACGAACGCGACCATGCCGATCGGCGTAACGCAAGCACGCGACTCTTCGCTGCGGGTATTCGCTGTCGGACGAACTCGTAGGCCATCACTCTCGGTGTGAGGCGCCGAGCAGGGCTCAGCGGTCGGTGTCCTTTGGGTGCCGGAGCGAGGCGTAGACGAGCCAAACCGTGCGGGCCTGGTCATCGATGACATACCGGGCCCGGCCTCCGCTGGTCACCTCGTACTCCCACTGCTCCAAGTCCTTCCCGTTGTGCCGGTGAGTGGCCAGGTCGCCCCGCAGTCGGTGCTGCCGTTCAGGGCTCGCGCCCCGGCGCGGCTCGGCCCGAAGGACCTCGAGACAGCGACGGGTGTTAGCGAGCGCGTGCCTGCACAGTTCTTCCCAGCCTGTCGCGGCTTCCTTGGTACCGAACCTCACGTCCCACTCCTCGGCAGGCGGCGAGACGGTGACCCGGTCGCCACGCCTGGGGCTCAACCGATCGCCTCGGCCCGGCCGAAATCGCCCTCCGTGGGCTCCAAGGCGGCGACGTAGAGCCCTTTGTCAGCCTTGATCCGGGCCGTAGCGCGCCACCCTGCGACCACCTCGTGGGCCTCGCGCTCGACGGCAAGCTCAGCGGCGTCCGCCAGCGCCGCAACCAGCTCCGCGGCGAACTCAGAACGGGCCGCTACCGACAGGTGCCGTGCCCACAGGAAGACCTCGGCAATGGCGGAGGCCACCGCTCGCGCACCGGCCTGGTCGCGGGACAGTGCGCCGAACAGCCGAGCGGCGGTCAGCAGGTTCTCGTCGCGCTCCTCCTCCTGGTCAGCCGACGTGAGGTAGAAGTCGGGGGAGTCGCGGTGAGTGACCCGCACACGCCCGAGCCGTCTGGCACGCTCCGCGACGGCGCGGGGGTTGCGGGACAAGTCGGAAAAGGTGACAGTATCGGCGGGTTGCGGGCTCATCGAGCCCAGTATATTCAGATTACGTTCTGATGTTCTCGCGCTGGCGGACTTGCTGGAACGGAGTGAGGCACGCGCCACGCGCCAGTCAAAGGACGCTGACGGCCCTAAGAGAGCAGGCGGGCCTCACTCAGCGCGAACTTGCCAAACGCCTGGGGGTGTCCCAGCCGCGTGTCGCGACCATAGAGCGGTCCCACAATGCGACGATCGACGTGCTCAGCCAGTACGTGCACGCGCTCGGCGGTTCTCTCGAGACCAACGTGGTGAAGGGCAAGCGGAAGGTCCGCCTGGTCGGCCCATCCGAGGGGCCGCGGGAAGTGTCCGCGTGAACGGTCCCGCTGGGGCCGCCCGACCCGCGCACCACCCCCACTCCGAAGTGGTTGTGCGAGGAATTGCGGTCCGGCCTAGCGGCCCGAGAGCGATCGTGGCGCGACGAACCTTTGACCCTCAACAAGAGCGGGCGTCCGGTCAACCGCTACACGCTCCGGGCCA
>JBOGGK010000623.1:0-2789 GCA_050744045.1 Acidimicrobiales bacterium
GACCCCGAGACCGGCGACGGCGCCGGAGTGCTGGTGCAGGTACCCGACCGGTTCCTCCGCGCTGTGCTGGGCGGCCCCCTCCCGCCCCCCGGCCACTACGCCACCGGGATCGCTTTCCTGGGCGGCGCCGGCGCCGACGAGGCGTGCCGCCGTTTCGAGGCCATCGCGGCGGGAGAAGGCTTGGCCGTCACCGCCTGGCGCGACGTGCCCGTGGCTGCCGGCGTGCCCGGCGCGGGCGCCCGGGCGGTCATGCCGGCGTTCCGCCAGGTGGTACTGGCCGGGCAGGCGGGCGAGAGCGGGGCCACCCTCGACCGCCTCGCTTTCGTGGTGCGCAAGCGGGCGGAGCACGAGGTGGCGGGGCTCTACTTCGCCTCCCTCTCGACGCGCACGCTCGTCTACAAGGGCATGCTGACCGCCCCCCAGCTGCCTGGTTTCTTCCCCGACCTCGCCGATGCCCGCTTCGAGTCGGCCCTGGTGCTGGCCCATGCCCGGTTCTCGACCAACACCTTCCCCAGCTGGCCGCTCGCCCACCCCTACCGGTACGTGGCCCACAACGGGGAGTTCAACACCGTCCGGGGCAACCGCAACTGGATGCGGGCCCGGGAGGCCATGCTCTCCACCGACCTCGTCCCCGGGGACCTCTCCCGGATCTTCCCCGTGGTCACACCCGGGGGGAGCGACTCCATGAGCTTCGACGAGGTGCTCGAACTGCTCTACATGGGCGGCCGTTCGCTCCCTCACGCCGTCCTCATGATGGTCCCCGAGGCGTGGGAGAACAAATCCGACCTCCCGCCTGCGCTCCGGGCGTTCTACGAGTACCACGCCTGTCTCATGGAGCCCTGGGACGGCCCCGCGGCGGTGGCGTTCACCGATGGCACCGTCATCGGCGCCCAGCTGGACCGCAACGGTTTCCGGCCCCTGCGCTACTGGGTGACCGACGACGACCTCGTCGTGCTGGCCTCCGAGGTAGGCGTCCTCGACATACCAGCGTCGAAGGTGGTGCTGCGCGGGCGCATCCAGCCGGGCCGGATGTTCCTGGTGGACACGGCGGCCGGGCGGATCGTCGGCGACGACGAGGTGAAGGGCCGGTTGGCGGCCGAGCACCCCTACGGCGACTGGCTGGCCGCCGAGCGGGTCCAGCTCGAAGAGCTGCCCCTGCGGCGCGCCCTCACCCCTCAGTATGCCCGCCTGGTCAGCTTCCAGCGCCAGTTCGGTTACACAGAAGAAGAGATCCGGGTGGTCCTGCACCCGATGGTCAAGACCGGGGGCGAGCCGGTCGGCTCCATGGGCGACGACACGCCGCTGGCCGTGCTGTCCCGGCGGCCGCGCCTGCTCTACGACTACTTCCGCCAGCTCTTCGCCCAGGTCACCAACCCGCCTCTCGACGCCATCAGGGAAGAGCTGGTCACGTGCTTGGCATCTTCGATCGGCCCGGAAGGTAACATTTTGCAGCCCGGGCCCCGTTCCTGCCACCAGATCGGCCTGGCCGAGCCAGTCCTCACCAACGACGAGCTGGCCACGCTGCTCTACGTGGACGAAGACGGCCTCGTCCCCGGTTGGCGCACCTTCGCCATCGACGGGCTCTTCGAGGCCGAGGGCGACGACCCCCCGGGGGAACGGCTGGCCCGGGCACTCGAGCGCGTGTGCGCCGAGGTCGGCCAGGCCGTGGCCGAAGGTGCCAGCGTAGTTGTCCTCTCTGACCGCCACGCCAACTCCGAAAGCGTCCCCATCCCCTCGTTACTGCTCGTGTCGGCCGTGCACCACTTCCTGGTGGGCAAGAAGCTGCGCACCCAGGTCGGCCTCGTGGTGGAGACCGGCGAGGCCCGCACCGTCCACCACATGGCCTGTCTCATCGGCTACGGGGCCGCCGCGGTCAACCCTTACCTCGCGTTCGACACCGTCGTCGACCAGGTGCGCAGGGGGGCTATCACCGACATGTCGGCGCGCAAAGCCTTGCAGAACTACGTGAAGGCGGCGGCCAAGGGGGTGCTGAAGACGATGTCGAAAATGGGCATCTCTACCATCGCCTCGTACACCGGCGCCCAGGTCTTCGAAGCTTTGGGCCTGGCCGGCGAAGTCGTCGAGCGCTACTTCGAAGGCACCGTCACCCAGGTCGAAGGGCTCGGCCTGGAGGGCATCGCGGCCGAGGCCCTGGCGCGCCATCGTTCGGCCTGGCCGGGCCGGCCGAGCGAGCTCGCCCACCGAGACCTCGAGCCGGGCGGGGACTGGCAATGGCGCCGCGAGGGCGAGTACCACCTGTTCAACCCGGAGACGGTCTCCAAGCTCCAGCACGCCACCCGCTCCAAGAGCTACAGGATCTTCAAGGAGTACACCCGCGCCGTCGACGACCAGTCCCACCACTTGGCGACCCTGCGGGGCTTGCTCCGGTTGCGGGCGGCCTCCGAGACGGGCCGCCGCCCCGTACCCCTCGACGAGGTGGAGGCGGCCTCGGCGATACTGAAGCGGTTCTCCACCGGGGCGATGTCCTACGGGGCAATTTCGCAAGAGGCGCACGAGACCCTCGCCATCGCTATGAACCGTTTGGGCGCCCGCAGCAACAGTGGGGAAGGCGGCGAGGACCCCGGGCGCAACCTGCCCGATGCCAACGGTGACAGCCGCCGCAGCGCCATCCGCCAGGTTGCGGCGGGGCGGTTCGGGGTCACGAGCGAGTACCTGGTCAACGCCGACGATATCCAGATCAAGATGGCCCAGGGGGCCAAGCCCGGTGAAGGCGGCCAGCTTCCCGGCCACAAGGTCTACCCGTGGATCGCCCGTACCCGGCACTCGAC
>JBOGGK010000624.1:0-2964 GCA_050744045.1 Acidimicrobiales bacterium
TTGGGGGCGAACGCCGTCGGCCGGCCAGCCACCGCCGCCTCGACGGCAGCGCCCAGTTCCGCCGCCGCCGCCGCCCAGTGGGGGCGGTCACGGCCGAGGGCCCCGGCCGCCCGGAGAGCACAACCAAGGGATTGGTGGAGCGACGAGTTGGCCGCGAGCAGGGCGAAACCGCCGGGGGCCCCGTCGGGGCCGACCGACCATACGATTTCCCCGCTGGACAGTTGCTGGCGCAGGGTCCAGGAGATGGCGGCATCGATGACCGGCCACAGCGCCTCGAGTAGGCCGGCGGGGCCTCCCAGCTCGCTGCACCACCACACCGCCGTGGCCACGTAGGCGCACACATTGGGGTCCCGGCGAGGGTCGAGGACCCCGTCAGGGACGTAGAACCTGCACCAGCTCCCGTCGGCGAGCTGGTGGGCGGCCAACCAGGCCAAGGCTCTTTCCACCTCCGCCCACCGCCCCCCGGCGGCGAGCGCCATGGTCGCCTCCAGGTGGTTCCAGGGGTCGCCGTGGCCGCCTCGGTACCAGGGCAACATGCCGTTGGGGAGCTGCATGGAGGCGAGCCAGGCGGCGGTCTCGGCCAGCTCGCCGGGATCGAGCCCATCGCCACCGCCGGCTCCGGCAGCGTCGCCGCTCACGGGTGCACCGGCTTGCGGGCGTAGACCACGAGGCTTTTGCCCAGCACCGGGTTGAGGGCGGCTTCGGGCCAGCGGGTGAGGGGGTGGCCGGCCGTGATGTCCCACACGAGGAGCCGGTGGTAAGCCTTTTCTAGCCGGTTACCTTCACATTGCAGCCCGATGGCGCAGCGCAGCCACCAGTAAGGGCTGTGCAGGGCGTGGGCGTGGTGGCCGCCGTAGGGGCGAAGGCCCGCCGCTCGCAGGCGCTGCCCGAGCTGGCGCCGGCGGTAGATGCGGACGTGCCCGCCCGGAACGTTGTGGTACTCCTCGGACAAGGCCCAGTTCACCACCTCGGGGTACCACCGGGGGACCGTGACGGCGACCGCCCCACCTGGGCGCAGCACCCGGGCCAGCTCAGCCAGGACAGCGCCGTCGGCCGGCACGTGCTCGAGGACCTCGGCGGCCACCGCCTTGTCGAAGCAGCCGTCAGGGAACGGGAGCGCCTTGCCGTCCCCGGCCACCACGTGCCCCTGCCCGCCCGTCTCGGCCGTCTGTTTGTCCTCGTCCAACATGGCCGCCACCCAAGCCCCGGCCTGGGACAGCTCCTGGCGGTCGGCGTCGAGGGCGGTTACCAGCGCGCCCCGCCTCATCGCCTCCAGGGCGTGCCGGCCGCCCCCGCACCCGAAGTCGAGCACCCGGTCGCCGGCCCGGAGCCCGAGCCAGTCGTAACGGACGGTCAGCACGGGGCAACCTCGCCGAGGGACCTCGCCGCACCCGAGCCGAGGACCGACCGGTACTGCTCGACCACGCCTTGCGCGCAGCGCGCCCAGGTGTACCGGGCCATCACCCGGCGCCGGCCGTTCGCGCCCAGCCGTTCCCCGAGGGTGGCGGGAGCGGACATCACCGTGCCGAGGGCACTCGCCAGCGCACCCGGGTCGGCCGGAGGGACCAGCAGGGCGGCCTCCCCAGCGCGCCCCACTACCTCGGGCAGGGCCCCTCCCCACGTGGCAACCAGCGGCACCTGGCAGGCCATTGCCTCCACCGCGGGCAGGGAAAAGCCTTCGTACAGCGACGGGACGGCGACGACGGACGCCTCGGAGTACAGCTCGACCAGCTCCTCGTCGGTGACGCCGGGGCGGAAAGTGACGGCCCCCTCGAGACCCAGGCGCTCCATGGTCTGGGCGGCGGCGCCGGCGGGCCGGGGCGAGCCCACCACGACCAGGTGGGCCTCGGGCTGTTCGGTACGCAGCTTGGCGAGCGCTTCCACGAGGTGGGCCAGCCCTTTCAGGGGCACGTCGGCGCTGGCCGTGGTCATGATGCGCCCGGGCACCCGGCGCTGCGCCCGGCCCGGCAGGGGCCGGAAGAGCCCCACGTCGGTGCCTACCGGTACCACCGCCACCCGTTCGGGGCAGACGCCCATCTGCTCGACGATGTCGCGCCGCGACGAGGCGGTCACGGTGAGGAGGCGGGGGAGGCGGCGGGCTACCGAGTTCTGCATCCCGACGAAGCCGTACCAGCGCCGCAGCGACAGCCGGCGCCAGCAGGTCTCAGCGTGGGCCAGGTCCACCAAGCGGTCCACGGTGACCGGGTGGTGGCAGGTGCCGACGACCGGCCAACCGCCGGCGAGCAAGCCCAGCAGCCCGGTGCCGAACGACTGGTTGTCGTGCACGATGTCGAAGTCCCGACGCCTTCCCCGCAGCAGGCGCCCCACCCTCAGGCTGAAGGTGCGCGGTTCGGGGAAGCCCCCGGTGAACATCGTGGTGAGCTCCAGCACGTCCACCAATCCCCGGATCTCGCCGGGGCGGGGCAGGCGGAACGGGTCCGGCTCGCGGTACAGGTCCAGGCTCGGCACCTTCACCAGGCGTACACCGGCACCGTCCTCAACGAGGGGCCAAGGTTGGCCCGAGAACACCGTCACCTGGTGGCCTAGGCGAGCCAGCTCTCGGGACAGGAAACGGGCGTAGACGCCCTGCCCGCCCGAGCGGGGGTTCCCCCGGTAGAGCAGGAGGGCGACCCGGAGGTGCTCCCGTTCGGCGGCGGAGGCCCAACCCGGGGAGGGGCCACGCCGAGGCCGGAAGGGGCCGTGCCGGGGCTGGGGGGGAACGGACTGGGGCACAGATCGGGGAAGCCCGGGCATGTGGCGTCCAGCCTGGACCGCCCCCGCGTAAGCGGTCAAGCTCGGAGCGCTCGGGCCGCCCGCCGCCGGCGGTGCAGGAGGCGCAGGGAACCGGTGCTGCCGGCGTCGTCGAACTGGCCGGACGCGAGGACCTCGCAGTACAGCCGCCAGGGCACCTGCCCCCCCCGCCCCCGGATCTGCGAAGACGTCGTGCACCGCCAGGGCCCCCCC
>JBOGGK010000625.1:0-2355 GCA_050744045.1 Acidimicrobiales bacterium
ACCCCGGGTTGGTCGACGTGGCGCGCCTGAAGGAACAGTGGCTCGCGCTATGGCCGCCGGCGCCGAGCTCCGCCCTGTTGCAGGCGGCCTGGTTGGCCCAAGCCGGCCTCGGCCCGGTGCCCCCGCCGAGCGCCGGGGCCGGAGGCGCAGCGGCTCCCCCGGCGTCACCCGGCCCGCCCGGGCGAGGCGCTTAGCGGCCACAGGGCCGTCGCCGGGCCTGGACGAGCCCGCCACGGCGAGGGGCGGGCACTTGGCTACTTGGCTATCGGAACGCTCCCAAGCGGCGGGACACCCGAGACGTGCACCGGGCCGTGCCGGGCCGCCAGGAGGGGGCCTCGTGCACCTTGGGCCGCCCCGAAGCCTCGCCTGCGCACCGAGGAGCTGGCTGCACACGCCCAGCGCTCGCCACCACGTAGGTGCCTTACCCGAGCGGGGCGCTCTTGACAGGGCGCCCTCGGGTGGTGAGGATCGCCCCCATGGAAGGTACCCACCAGCCACCAGAGAACTACGAGCCACCCGCTATCCGCGTTGAAGGCGACCTCGGCCACCGCACCGGGGCTTTGGGCAGCGGTCCCGACTTCGACGGCACCTTCATCTTCACGGCGTCGGGCGAACCCCTCTAGAGCCGGCCGAGCCGGCCCGGGGGAGCAGTGTCGGCCCATGGCAGTTGGCAGGCCCGCACGGGCGCCGTGGGGGCCAAGGGCAGGGCGACGTCCCCCGCCCTTGGTGCTCCCTGGAGGGCCCGCCGTAGCCAGGGCTGCACCGGCCCGTCGAGGAGCTGAAGTGGCAAGCCGTGTCTACGGCCTCTACGGCTGGAGGGTGAGCTCGGCCGTCCCGCTCGGCCCGGTAGCTTTAGCTGACGGCCCTGGCGAAGTTGACCTCAGGTGGTCGATGCCGAGGACAGGGGGCGTCCCGACGGTGGCCCCGCGAGGCACCGTCCTGGCCGAGTTCCCACGGGGTGAGGCCGGCTGGAAGATGTACTGGCTCTCTAGGGGCGACCGGGGCTTCGTGCTCCGCATGCCGGGCTACGCCGAGCTCAGGGCGAGCCCGGACCTGAGGGGGCTCAGCTGTAGGCGCTCACCCGGGGTGCCCGTGGCCCAGGTGCGCGACTTCTTCTGCGGCAACGCCATGTCGTTGCTGTTGAGCCTGGCCGGCGCCGCGGTGTTCCACGCTTCGGCGGTCGCATTCTGCCCGCCCGGCCGGCCCGGGGGCACCGAGAAAGCCGTGGCGGTCTTCGGGGGGAGGGGCGCGGGGAAGTCCACCCTGGCGGCGTTGCTCACGGCTGCCGGGGGCCGTTTCCTCACCGACGACGTGCTACGGGTGGGCACCGAAGGAGGCGTGAGCAGCGTCGTCGGCGGCTGCAGCGAGCTCAGGCTGCGCCAGGACGCGGCCGGCCTCGCCGAGCTGTTCCCCGAAGCGGCCGCCAGGGCCACCCCCGACGCCCGCTTGGCCCTGGCGCTCGGCGACGGCGCCATCTCAGGTGTGGCCCTCGGGCTGCTCGTGTTCCCGAGGTTGGCCGAGGGGCCAGGCGAGGTGTCGATGAGGGGAATGGGCCAGTTGGAGGCCGCCCTCAGCCTGGCCGGCGCCCCCAGGATGACGGGCTGGTCGGACAGGCAGGTGCTCGAAGCCCAGTTCGGCTGCGCTGCTCATTTGGCCAGCTCTGTCCCGGCCGTGAGGGTAGAGCTCCCCCCGCACCACGGGCGGGCGGCCGCCCTCGGGAAGGAACTGGCCGGGTGCCTCGGGGCGGTGCTGTGGGGGAGCTGAACGCAGGGGCGCTCACCAGCTTGCTACCTGGGCCGAGCGGGGGGGCAAAGGCCTTGGGTGCGCCGCCAGCCGTCCTTGGGTGGCAAGGCAGGGCGCAGGGCCGCCCCTTGGCCCGGGCCTCCGTCGTCGCCCGGCGGAGACCGGCCCAGGACGAGCACACAGCCATGTGGGCCTCGCGGCTACCCGAGGTTGTTGGCGCAGGTGCCGCCGTCGTTGTTGCTGATGGTGCCGTCCGGGCAGGTCGTGTCGTCCCAGGTGACGCTGCTCAGGTTGGCGCCGCTCAGGTTGGCGCCGGCCAGGTCGGCGCCGGCCAGGTTGGTGAAGCTCAGGTTGGCGTAGCTCAGGCTGGTCCTGAGCTGGGCGCCGCTCAGGTCGGCGCCGCTCAGGTCGGCGCCGCTCAGGTCGGCGCTGGCCAGGGTGGCGCCGCTCAGGTCGCAGCCGCTGTAATTGATGTAACTGCTACCGATGGAGACGGTGGCAAAGAACGTGGTGCAGCCCCAGTTGGCCGTGCCGGTGAGGCTGGCGCTGGCGGTGCCGCCGGGGGTGGCGCTCGCCTCCAGGGACGCAGTGTCGCTGACGGCCGTGTAGGTC
>JBOGGK010000626.1:0-2659 GCA_050744045.1 Acidimicrobiales bacterium
CCTGCCCCACCCCATGGCCGTGCAAAACGAGATCTACCGGGTCGTCAACGAGCGCCAGATGCGCGCCGGCGCGGGCGGGACGGGTTGGGCCGCCGCCACACTCACCGGGTCGGGACAAGGGGGCGGCCAGGGGCAGGTCGCGGGCCGGCGGGACGGTGGCTGGGGGCACGGTGAGCCGGCGGCGGGGCCGGCGGTTCCCGCACCGAGCGTCGTTGAGCAACTGACCCAGCTCGACGACTTACGCCGGCGCGGCGTCATCAGCCGGCGGGAGTTCGCGGCCAAGAAGGCCGAGCTCCTCTCGCGTATGTAGTAGGCGGGCTGGCCGCTGCGCATCGGGGCCTGGGCCTGGCTTCGCGGCGTCACCACCGCTGGGCTTGCCCTTCCCGGTGCAATTCGGCGTAGTGGGCGCGCTAGCAGGCCGGCGGGTGTGTCTAGGGTTAGCGCGATGGTGATGGTTCGGCGCGGGAGAGGCAGAGTTGCCTGGTGAAGCCACCGAAGATGTAGGCCGCGGCGAAGCCGACGCCCTCGCCCGGCTGAGGCGCCTCTTGCCGGAGCCGCCCCCAGGCGAAACCTGGATGGGCGACGACGCTGCCGTCCTCCGGGTGGCAGGGTCGGAGCGGTCCATGCTGCTTGCCACCGACACCGTCGTTGCCGGCGTGGACGCCGATCTCGACCTGACCACCCTTGGGGATCTGGGCTGGAAAGCCATGGCGGTCAACCTGAGCGACATCGCGGCCATGGGCGGCCTCCCGTGGTGCGCCGTGGTGAGCGTCGTCGGCTTGGGCGGGACCGATCTCGAAGAGCTCTATGCCGGGGCCCTGGAAGCTGCCGACCGGTACTCCTGCCCTGTCGTAGGGGGCGACTTGAGCGGGGGCGGGCAGGTCGTGGTCACCGTGGCCATAACGGGCTGGTCCGACCGCCCGGTGCTGAGGAACGGCGCCCGCCCGGGCGACGCTATCTGGGTGACCGCTCCCCTGGGCGCCGCTGCTGCCGGCCTGCGCCTGCTGCGTGACCAGGCGCGGCGGGCGCGCCCGGCGCCGGGCGCCAGTCGCGACCCGCTGGAGGGGGCGTCAGCCGACCGGTCGGCGTTGGCGAGGGCTCACGCCCGTCCCCGGCCCGCGCTTGACGAAGGCCTGGCCGCTCGGGATGCCGGCGCCACCGCGATGATCGATGTCTCCGACGGCTTCGGGGTCGATTTGGGCCACCTGGCCGCCGGTTCGGGGGTCGGCCTGGAGCTCTCCGAGGTACCTGTGGCGGCGGGTGCGACGGAGGAGGAAGCGATGGGCGGAGGCGACGACTACGTGCTCGCCTTTACCCTACCCCCGGGCAAAGACCCGCTCCGGCTGTTCCGTGCCCGGGGCCTGACCGCCCCCAGCATGGTGGGAAGGTGCACGACCGACCCGGGCCGGCGCCGCTACGGGGGCAAGGAGCTGGTGGCCGGCGGTTGGGAGCACCGCCTCTAGCTCGGGGCGAACGGCCCGGTCCCTCGCCAGGCTAGGTTTCCAAGTGGCGCCTCGGGGACGTAACGTTCTTCCGGTTTCTCTGTCGTTACCTCAAGGGTCCCGGGCCACTGACCGACATTTTGTCCTGAGTAAACATTCGGGACGGCCCGGGGACAAGGAGGAGACCGGCAACGTGCGCGAGGCGACCCCCACTGTGTTGCAGACCAACTCGCAGGTGGAGCGAGGGGCGGAGCGGGGCAGCCCGCGGGCAGCTGGTCTATCGATGGTCCGCCGACCGCTGAGCCCCGGCGTAGTCAACCTGGGCGGCCAGCCAGAAGCCGCTCCGCCGAGGCCCCGGCGGGAGGAGAGCAACAGCGCGGGCCAGGCTGGCCAAGCGTTCGTCGACCTGCTCCTGGTGGGCTCGACTGCCGCCCGCTGCCCGCTAGCGCTGCTCACGGTGGTCAGGGGTGACGGCTGGAACACGCTGTCGTTCGGGGCTGACCACGAGGCCCTTGAGGACCCCGAGCTCTTCTCGATCATCGCCGCCCGGCGCGAGCCGGTGGAGGTCACCGACCCGGGCAGCAACCCCGCCTTGGCCCACAGTCGCCTCGCCCGGTCCAGCCTGGGTGTCCGCTGGCTCCTGGGTGTGCCCCTGCTGGGGCCCAGCGGCGAAGTGAGCGCCATCTTTGCCGTGCTGGACACCGAGCCCCGCGAGCTCACCCGGCGCGAGCGGGCGGCCATGGTCGCCGTTGGCCGCCTGATCGCGGGCGCCCTGTCCGCCCATAGGGGTACCGACCAGCTCGCCGCGGCTGCGGGGCCGGCCGAGCCCCCGACCGGGGTGAAGCAAGCGGCGGACGGCCATTCCCTGCTCCGCAGCCACGAAGTCGCCGCCCTTTTCGACGTCACCGAACGCACCGTCATCAACTGGGCGGCTTCGGGCAAGCTGGCATGTTTGCGCACGGTCGGCGGCCACCTACGTTTCAGGAGCGAAGACGTGATGTCGCTGCTCGAGGCGAACTCACTTCGCCGCCCACAGAGCGTCTGAGCTTAGCTGAGGGCTCTGGGGCCTGCCCCGCCCGGGCTTGGACGACAGAGGGCCCCTCGGTCGGCCGCGGTGTCAGCGGACGGCCTTGGCCACCTGGCCCGCCCGGATACAAGAAGTGCAGACATTGAGCCGGCGGGCGCTCCCGCCGACGACGGCGCGTACGCGCTGGATG
>JBOGGK010000627.1:0-7417 GCA_050744045.1 Acidimicrobiales bacterium
GCGCCGACCACATCTACCGGATGGACGCCCGCCAGATGTTGGCCCAGCACATCGAGACGGGGGCGGCGCTCACGGTGGCCGCCATCGGCGTCCCGGCTGCCGAAGCGCGTGCCTTCGGCATCGTCGAGCCCGGCGCGGGCACCCGGGTGGACCGTTTCATCGAGAAGCCCGTCGACCCGATGGGCCTGGCCGCGGGGCGCGAGCAGCTGTTCGCGTCCATGGGCAACTACGTCTTCACCGCCGAGGCGCTGATGAGCGCGCTGAGGCAGGACGCGGAGGACGCCAACAGCCGCCACGACGTCGGCGGCAACATAGTGCCCCGTTTCGTGGAGGCAGGCGAGGCCCACTTTTACGACTTTTCTTCCAATCAGGTACCCGGGAGCACGGACCTCGACCGAGGTTACTGGCGCGACGTGGGGACCCTGGACGCCTATTACGAGGCCAGCATGGACCTGGTCGCGGTCCGGCCCGTGTTCAATCTCTACAACCGGGACTGGCCGATCTTCACCAACCCGCCGCAACTGCCGCCGGCGAAGTTCGTTTTCGAAGAAGGCGCCCGGGCGGGGGCGGCGTGGAACTCGATCGTGTCTGCCGGCTGCATCATTTCGGGCGGGACCGTGCGCCGCTCGGTGATCTCGCCTGGGGTGGTGGTGGAGCAGGGGGCGCTGGTCGAGGACTCGGTTGTCATGGACAACGTCCGCATAGGTGAAGGCGCGGTAGTAAAGCGGGCGATCGTGGACAAGAACGTGATCGTCGCCCCCGGGGCGCACGTGGGCACCGACCCCGAGCTGGACGCTAACCACTTCACAACTTCCCCCCGGGGCATAGTCGTGATAGGCAAAGGCGAAAAGGTCGTGGGGTGACGCGGGTCGCCCTGCTCACCCGCGAGTACCCGCCTGAGAACTACGGGGGGGCGGGCGTCCACGTCGAGTACCTTTCCCGGGCGCTGGCCAAGTTGGTGGACGTGAGGGTCCACTGTTTTGGCCGGCCGCGGGACGACCCGCTCGTGGCGGGGGCCTACGAACCCTGGGAGCCGCTCACGGGCGACGGGAAAGCGTCGGCCCTCGGGGCGCTCTCGGTCGACCTGCGCATGGCCCACGACGTGGCCGCCGACCTGGTCCACAGCCACACCTGGTACGCCAATTTCGCCGGCCGCCTCGCCCAGATCCTTTACGAGGTGCCCCACGTCATGACCTGCCACAGCCTGGAGCCGCTCCGGCCCTGGAAGGCCGAGCAGTTAGGGTCGGGGTACCGCCTTTCGTCGTGGGCCGAGCGCGAGGCCTTGGAGCGCGCCGACGCCGTGGTCGCAGTTTCTGCCGCCATGGCCGGCGACGTGCTGCGGGCCTACCCAGGCGTCGACCCGGCCAGGGTCAAGGTCGTCCACAACGGTATCGACACCGAGGAGTACTTCCCCGACCCGGGCGCCGCCGGGCTGGTGAGCCTGGGTGTCGACCCGGAGGTGCCCTATGTCTTGTTCGTCGGGCGGGTGACCCGGCAAAAAGGCATCACCTACCTGCTGGAGGCGGCCAGGTCCTTCCACCCCGAGGTCCAGGTGGTGCTCTGCGCGGGGGCGCCCGACACGCCCGAGGTCGAGCGGGAGGTGCGTGCCGGGGTCGAAGCCCTGGCCGCCACCCGCAAGGGCGTCACCTGGGCGCGAGAGCCGGTCCCTCGCCACCAGCTCGTCCAGCTGATGAGCCACTGCGCCGTCCTCGTCTGCCCCTCCGTGTACGAACCTTTCGGCCTCATAAACGTGGAGGCCATGGCCTGCGGGGCCCCCGTGGTCGCGAGCGCGGTCGGAGGGATACCCGAGGTCGTCGTGGACGGCGAGACGGGCTTGCTCGTACCCTACGAGGCGGGTGAGGGCGGCGTGCCTGCCGACCCCGCCGGGTTCGCGTCCGCCATCGCCGCAGCGGTCAACAGCCTCCTGCACGCCCCGGCCACCGCCCGGGAGCTCGGCGCCGCCGGGAGGCAGCGGGCGGTCGCAGAGTTCACCTGGGCGTCGGTGGCGACCAAGACGGTGGCGGTTTACGACCAAGTGCTGGAGGGCCGGGACGGGCGCTGACCTGGCCCCAGCCGGGCAACCGTGCTCGTTTGCGCTGTTCGCGGCTATGCTCGGGGGATGCCCGTCGGGAAGCCCCAGGCCGGCTGGACCGGATGATCCGTTTCGACCACGTCCAAAAGACCTACAAGAGTTCCGTAGTCGCGCTCCAGGACGTGTCGGTCGATGTGCGCCGGGGCGAGTTCGTGTTCATCGTCGGGCCTTCGGGCTCGGGCAAGACCACGTTCCTGCGCCTGGTCACTAAGGAGGAGAAGTCCGATTCGGGCGAAGTCTGGGTGGCCGGCAAAGAGGTGGGCGCCCTGGCACCGTGGAAAGTGCCCTACTTGCGGCGCAACATCGGCTGCATTTTCCAGGACTATCGCCTCCTGCCCGAGCGCACGGTGTACGAGAACGTCGCTTTCGCGCTCGAGGTGATCGGCCGGTCGCGCCATTTCGTGCGTTCGCAGGTGCCCCAGATCCTCGACCTCGTCGGCCTCGGCAAGAACATGCACCGGCGCCCCGACGAACTTTCCGGCGGGGAGCAGCAGCGGGTAGCGGTGGCCAGGGCCTTTGTCAACCGCCCCCTGATCCTGCTGGCGGACGAGCCGACCGGTAACCTCGACCCGGCCACCACCGCGGGCATCATGCGCCTCCTCGAGCGCATCAACCAGTACGGCACTACGGTGGTCATGGCCACCCACCAGCACGAAGTGGTCGACGCCATGCGCAAGAGGGTGATCGAGCTCGACCACGGGATCGTCGTGCGGGACCAGGCCCGGGGGGTGTATGGGATGGTGGACGCGTAAGCCGTGAGCACTCCGGCGACCTAGGGCGAAGAGGCCACGATGGCGCTCCCGAGCCCGTACGTGCTGCGCGAAACAGGCAGCAACCTGGTGCGCAACATAGTGATGACCATCGCCGCGGTCGTGACGATGGCCGTCTCGCTCACCGCATTGGGGGGCGTCCTCATCATGCGCCAGGCGGTCAACACCGCCACCATCCAGTACCAAAACGGCGTGGAGATGCTCGTGTTCATGAACGCCCAGGCGAGTGCGCAGGAGATCTCGGGCATGCGGGCCGAGCTCTCGGCCATGGTCCCTGGCCAGGTCGAGCGGTGCAGCTACTTCGACCGGGCCAGGTCCTGGGCCGAGTTCAAGCAGATCTTCGCCGCCGAGCCGGTGATGGTGAAGGTGATGTCACCGGCCAAGGTGCCCACCTCGTTCCGCTGCGTGCCGGCAAAGGCCCAGGACATCGCCCAGCTGGCGAGCGTCGTCCAGGACAAGCCCGGCGTCTACCAGGTCGACTACCCCGGCCAGGTCATCAAAGCCGAGCTTTCCCACTTCGCCACCCTGCGCAACGTGGCCCTGGTCGTGGCCGGGGGAGTGATGCTCGGGGCCATCGCCCTGGTGGTCAACACGATCCAGCTGGCCATCTTCGGGCGCCGGCGGGAGGTGGCAGTGATGAAGCTGGTGGGGGCCACGAACTGGTTCATCCGGGTGCCGTTCATGCTCGAAGGCCTGCTCGAAGGCCTGGTGGGAGCGGGCATCGCCTTCATCGCCACCTACCTCACCCGCGACACGCTCGCCTCGTTCACCGGGAGCAACCCTTACGCTCCGGGCACCCCGCTCGACGTCAGCTCCCACGCCGCCGTCCTTACCGGGGTTTTCATCCTTGCCGTGGGAGTCATCGTGGGCGCCCTTGGGTCGGGCTTCGCCGTGCGGCGTTTCCTGTCGGTGTGAGGGCGGGGGGTGCCGCGCCGGTCACCCTTTCCCCTCTTCGCCAGCCGCGGGAGGGGCGCCCCCCTAAGCTGGCGGGCGTGAGCCAACGGATCGAAGATTACGCTCTGATAGGGGACACCCACACCGCCGCTCTGGTAGGCCGCGACGGCTCGCTGGACTGGTTGTGCGTGCCCAGGTTCGACTCGGCCGCCTGTTTTGCCGCCATCCTCGGCACGCCTGAGCACGGGCGGTGGCTCTTGGCCCCGGCGGGGGGCGGGCCGGCCGCCCGGCGCTCGTACACCGAGGGCACCATCGTGCTGGTCCAGGAATGGGACACGCCCGGCGGCTCGGTCCGGGTCACCGACTTCATGCCCCCGCGCCACCACCGGCCCCGGGTCTTCCGCCGGGTGGAGGGCTTGGCGGGCGAGGTGGAGATGGCGACCGAGGTGCTGATCCGCTTCGAGTACGGGTCCCAGGTGCCCTGGGTGGTGCAGACCGAGCACGGGATCCGGGCCGTTGCCGGGCCCGACGCCATCGAAGTCGAGAGCCCGGTGAACCTCGAGGGCGAGCACATGCGCCACCAGGCCCGCTTCCGGGTCAGCGAGGGGGAGCGGCTCGACTTCAAGCTGCGCTGGCTGCCCTCGTTCGACGAGGACGGCAGGCACTTGGACGTCGAGGCGGCGTTGGGGGAGACCGTCTCGTTCTGGGCCAACTGGACCGGCCGCATCGCCGAGGTGCACGGCGAGTGGGAGGGTATGGTCCAGCGCTCCCTGCTCACATTGAAGGCGCTGACCTATGCCCCGACGGGCGGCATCGTCGCCGCCCCCACCACCTCCCTGCCCGAGGCGATAGGCGGCCCGCGCAACTGGGACTACCGCTACTGCTGGGTCCGCGACGCCACCTTGACCATCGACGGCCTGGTCCTGGGCGGTTGCCGGGAAGAGGCCGAGGCGTGGCTGTGGTGGCTGGTGAGGGCGGCGGCCGGCGACCCCGAACAGCTCCAGATCATGTACGGAGTGGCCGGGGAGCGGCGCCTGCCCGAGCTGGAGCTCGACTGGTTACCTGGCTACGAAGGGTCCAAGCCGGTGCGGGTGGGGAACGCGGCGTCCCTGCAGTTCCAGCTGGACGTGTACGGCGAGCTCATGGAGGCCATCGACATGGCCCGCAGCCACGGCATCGCCGCCACCGGGCCCATCTGGGACCTCCAGCGGGCCGTCCTCGGCTTCGTGGAGGCCCACTGGGACCAGCCCGACCAGGGCATCTGGGAGCTGCGGGGCCCGCCCCAGCCGCTCGTCTACTCCCGGGTCATGGCCTGGGTGGCGCTGGACCGGGCGGTGAAGGCCATCGAGCGGGACAAGCTCGAGGGCCCGCTGGAGCGGTGGCGCCAGGTACGCGACGCCATCCACCAGCAGGTCTGCGCCAAGGGCTACAACGAAAAAATCTGCTCGTTCACCCAGGCCTACGGGTCCGAAGAGCTCGACGCCAGCCTCTTGATGCTGCCCTTGGTCGACTTCCTGCCGATCGACGACCCGAGGATCGTGGGCACGGTCGAGGCCGTCAAGCGCGAGCTGCTGGTCAACGGTTTCGTCATCCGCTATCGCAGCGGCTCGGGGGTGGACGGCCTGCCCGGCCAGGAGGGCACCTTCCTGCCCTGCACCTTGTGGCTCGTATCCTGCCTCGCCCTGCTGGGCAGGGTGGACGAAGCCCATGAGCTGATGGAGCGGGCGGCGTCGGTGGCCAACGACCTCGGCCTGTTCTCCGAGGAGTACGACACCCGGCGCGGGCGGCTGGTGGGCAACTTCCCCCAAGCCTTCACGCACGTCGCCTTCGTGAACGCCGCCCGCCACCTGACCGCCGCCAGCCGTTGAGAGCCCGGGCGCGCCGGCGCTGTGTGGGTAGACGGAGGCGAGCCCAGGCCTCACCCGCCGGTTGCCGGGGCGTCGGTGTTCACCAAGTGGTTGGCCATCGAGCAGAAGCTGTTCAATATTTGCGCCCGTTCCAAAGGGCCGGCGCCGGACGCGTCCACGGCCGCGGTCATGAGCTCGAGCCACCGGTCCCGCTCGGCGGGGCCGATCTTGAACTGCAAGTGGCGAGCCCCCAAGCGCGGGTCGCCGCGCTCTTTCTCGTAGAGGCGGGGCCCGCCCCAGAACTGGGCCAGGAACAAGCACAGGCGCCGGCGGGGGCCCTCCAGGTCTTCGGGGTACAACGGCCGCAGCACCTCGTCGGTGGCGACGGCGGTGTAGAAGCGGTCGATGAGGGCCTCGAAGTACTCGATCCCCCCGAGCCGCTCGTAGAGGCCCTTTCTCGGGGCGGGAGGGCGCGGCGCCGAGCCCAGGTTGGTCTGCATACCTCCATGATGGCCGTTGCCCACCCGGCTGGCGGTGCGCCGGCATCCTCTGCCCGCAAGCCGGGGGCGGCCGGGAGGCCCTAGTATGCGCGTGTGGTGCCGCGGTGCGCGGTTGTAGGCCTGGCCGGCTTGGCTGCGCTGCTGCTGGCCTCCTGCGGGGGCAGGGCGGGCGCAGCCAGTGCCCACGCCGACGAGAAGTTCCTGAACTCGGTCTATAGCCAGGCCCCTGACATCGGCACCTACCGTTCGAGCCCTCAGCTGTTCAGGCTGGGCCAGACCGTGTGCGACGACCTCCGGGCGGGGGCGTCGGTGCGCCAGTTGGGCGACCGGCTGCCTCTGGCAGAAGGCAGCGTCCTGCTGCCCCCGGGCGACCTGGGCGTCGTCATATCCTCTGCCGTAGACGTTCTCTGCCCCCAATACCACAAGTTGTTGGGCAGCTGAGGTATGGCTTCCCCCGTACCGTGCAACCTCGCCGAGCACGCAAAGGCGCGTGGGCGGACCGGGCGGCCGGTAGTCCCCGACGCCAAGTGAGATGGTTGGTGCCGCCCTAGACGGGCCAAGCCGCGAGGTAGGTGAGCACCCGGCCCCCGCACGACAGGTGGGAACCGTCGGCCAGTTGGCGCTGCTCGTTGCGGCTGAGCTGCGACCAGCCTTGGACATCGGGGCCTTGGGTGCACGAGCCGCCCTCGGCGCCCCGGTCCACCAGGTAAACGCTCCAGTCCCGCAACTGGACCTCGGCTTGCACTTGGGCCATGGCGTGGTTGGGGCCCGGGCGCATGGGGAGGGGCTGGAGCGAGCCGTTTTGCACTTCGGGGGCGGAGGCAGGGTCGCCGCCTATCAGGTAGCCGCGGTCGAGTTGCCATATAGAACCGTCGTCGGCCAGCAAGACGCCGAGGGAGGGCCGGGGCACGTTCGGTTCGGAAGCCCCCGGCGGCACCGGTGCCCCGCAGCGCGGGCACGTCGATGCCCGCGGGTGGTTGAAGTGCCCTCTTTGGCAGCGTGCCCCGGGTACCCGGGGCCGGTCGGTCGCCGGCGACGCCGCCCAGGCCGACGCCAAGGCCAGCGGCCGGTAAGCGCTGAAAGTAGCGGTGCGCAAGTCCACGGTCGCCAGCGCGGGCGCCGGCCCACCCGGGCCCGGCCCGCCCGGCAACGCTGCTCCTGCCGGCGCGCCGAGCGGGGCTCCCGCCGGGGTGGTGGTCGGCGCAACACCTGCCGGGGCGAGGCCGCTCTGGCTGGTGGTCCCGGGGCCAGGTGTGAACTGGGCCGGCCCGGGCTGGGCCGGCCCGGGCTGGGCCGGCGCCCCCGGCCCCGCGG
>JBOGGK010000628.1:0-2984 GCA_050744045.1 Acidimicrobiales bacterium
CCCGTCACCACCGCGAAGCCTCATCTGCTCCCCAAGACGCTCGCCTATACCGGCTCCAACGCCACGAGCATGATCGGCCTGGCCGGGGGGCTCGTGTTCGCAGGGTTCGCCTTGATCGGGTTCTCATGGTGGAAAAGGCGGGAGATCTGAACCACGGCAAGAATGTCGGAGAGCTCGCTGGTTGGAGCTGGCTCCCTACCGATCGAGGGATAAGTGCGGGCCTACGTCGTAAACCTCGCCCGTTCAGCTGAGCGGCGCAGGCACATCGCCCGCGAGCTCGCAAGGACAGGTATGCAGTGGGAGCTCGTGGAGGCCGTGGACGCCCGCCAAGCCGACATCGACCAGCCGAGCATTGTGGCCCCCGGGATGAAGGCTCACCCCCTGTTCCGTCCCGGCGCAGCGGGTTGTGCCCTGAGCCATCTCCGGGTGTACGAGCGGGTCCTGAGCTCCGGGGACGAAAGGGCCGTCGTGCTGGAGGACGACGTCTTGCTCCCCGAAGACTTCTCAGCCCTTGCCGACGCCGTCGCGGCCAATATGGAAGGGGCCGAAGTCGCCCTGCTCAATTTTCACCACCCAGATGGGCTGAAGCTCGCCTCGGAGAGCGCCGTCGCGCTCGAGGGCCCGAGCGTGCTCGCCAGCCCGGTGAACATCGAGGGCCTTACCAGTGGTGCCGCCTACGTCGTGACGCGCCAAGCTTGCGCCGGGCTCGTCGAGACCATGCTCCCCATGCGCTTTTTTTCCGACGAGTGGTGGCAGCTGGTCCGCTCACGGGCGCTGGAGCGGGTACGCTGCGTCGCCCCCATGCCGGTACGCCAGAGCCTCGAGTTCGCCACGACCATAGACCATTACGCACCCGGGAGCTGGCAATGGCTGCTGCGTGAGGCTTGCTCGCACGCCGGGCTCTACCGGTTGCCCCTGCTGCGAAAAGCGGTAGAGCAGAGAAGGCGGGTGGATTTCGAGAAGTGGGGCGCTCTTGGGGATGTCCAACTGGTCGGCAACGGGCTCCCCGAGCCCGCCGTACCGGTGCTGGCGACCTTGTCCTCCAATGCCTGAAGTGCCGTCCCCAACTGAATCAGTGCAGGGCAGCAACTCGGCGGCGGAACCCTCCGCCCGGGGTCGCTCCAGCCGGCCCTGGCGGTGCGGCAATGCAAGCATGCCTTTGAGACGGTCGCGGCCGGCGGCCGGCGAGCCGCGGCCACTGTCGCAGCCATTCTCGGCCCGGCCGGCCTGGGCGGCCTCCGGGCGGCACAGAACCTCGTGATGGGCCCAGCCGGCGTGCTGATACAAACCGGCGGGAGCATCGGGCTGCCGGAGGCGTCGAGAGCATACGCGGGGAGCGGCTGGCAAGGGCTGCTCCGGGTGAGCCGGGCCGTAACCGTGGCCGGTCTTGCGAGCGGATTGGCCTCGTTACTAGCCGTCGCCGTTTGGGGGAGGCGCCTCCTGGCATTGGTGTACGGGCCAGCTTTTGCCCACCTGCAAACGGCTTCTGTCATCATCGGCGTCGGTTTCGTCTCGCTCGCCTGCCTCCTCGGGCCCGTCCTGGTGCTGAAGGCGACCCGCAACACCCGTTTCCTCTTCCAGGTCGAGGTCGTCTCGCTAGTGGTGTCGGTCACGAGCGCCGCCGCCCTCGCCAGCCTGCTCGGGCTGGACGGGGCCGCGTTGTCGGTAGTCGTGACGAGCACGGCCGCCATGGCAATGCTCAGGTGGTACCAACACGGTGTGGCGAGGAAAGGACGGGCCGGCGGGCGGGGCGTCCCCCCGGTCCAACCCGTCCTCAGCGGGCTTGTTCCTGTTGCCTCCGCAGCGGCCCCGGGTTCAGGGGCGCCAAGGCCTCTGGACGGCTCGCTCCCCACAGGCCTGGTGGCCGGGGAGGACGGGGGGCGCCAGCACCGCCAACCGCTTTCTCCGTACCGAGAGCGGGAGCAGGCGCGTGGCTGAGCTCGTCCTGGACGTCGGTATGCACGACTGCGAAGACACCGCCTATTACCTCGAGTGCGGTTACGACGTCGTGGCCATCGACGCCAACCCCGCCAAATGTGCCCTCGCCGAGCGGCGTTTCGCGCCCGAGATAAGTTCTGAGAGGCTCCAGGTGCTGAACATGGGCATAGCCGACCAGGCTGGCGAGATGGGGTTCTGGGTCTCCGAAGAGTCGGAGTGGAGCTCGTTCGACCGTGCCGCCGCCACCAGGCAAGGGCGGGGGGCGGTGGCTGTCCAGGTCCCCACCGTCGCCTTCGGCGAGGTCCTCGGCCGTTACCGGGCGCCGCTTTTCGTGAAGGTCGACATCGAGGGCAACGACACCCTGTGCGTGCGCGAACTAGCCAACAGCCAGGTGCGGCCAAAGTATGTGTCCTTCGAGGCCCACCCAGGCGCTTGCGAGGACATCGCCCTGCTCTCAGGGGTGGGCTATGCCAGCTTCAAGTGCGTCCGCCAGAACGACCTGCGCGAGATCGCGCCCCTGAACGTGCGCTGGCAGGTAGAGGTGCGCAAGGTGGTCTGGCGCGCCCAGCACGGCTCTCGCGCCCACTACCGCCGGCGGCGCTTGGCAGGCCGGCGCTTCCCGGAGGGCAGTTCGGGGCCTATGCCTTGGGCTTTCCCCGGCCGGTGGGGGAGCGCGGAGCAGGTCCAGGCCGTCTGGCAGCGAATGCTCGAGGTCGACCGCGAGCTCGGCTGCAATGGCCTTGGCGAGTGGTTCGACATCCACGTTCGGAGGGAGCCGGCGTAGGTCGGCTCAGCCCACCCGCAACAGTGGGCCAGGGCTGGCAGCATGGTTCGATAACTGAACTGAGTCCTCGAGCCAGGTGACACTCCGGCCTCGTCCCTCCGTCCAGTGCGCCGGAGGGGGGCGCTTTCCCACCTGACATTCGCGGTGGGGATTTCACTCGGCCACCAGTGGGGCGCGTGAACTGGCCATTGACAGCGCGTGGACCGGGGGCCCCGGCAACGACCACCACTGAGGCTTCGCCTCCATCCTCCCTTCCTCTGGG